>JBOGZH010000238.1:0-1582 GCA_050697095.1 Solirubrobacterales bacterium | reverse complement strand
GGTGCGCCGCGTGCTTCAGCGCGCGGCGCACCGGCCCATGAATCCCTACTCGGTCGCCGGGCGAGCCCGCACCGCCAGCATCACGCTGACGACCGCGATCCAGAGCCCCGCTCCACCGAAGGCCACGAACCCGATCGGGGTGAACCCGACCACGGCGAGCACCAGCGCGACCCAGCCGAGCCATTTCGGGAGGGCTGCGTTTCGCACGATCGACAGCCCGGTGGAGATCAGGAATACCTCCGTCCCCAGCGCGAGGGGGATGAAGTCGTTGTCCCACAGGGCCTGCAACGCCTGCACCGCCGCCGGCTCGATGTCGTCGACCGCCTCGGCCAGCGCGATGAGGATCGTCGTGTCGATCGCGATCCCGACCGCGACCACCGCGGTGCCGACGAGGGTGAGAGCCGACAGCATTCCACCCGGCCCCTCCGCGGCGCTGAGCACCGAGCGCAGGTATGCGCCAAAGAAGACCAGAAGCACCGCCGCCGCCGCGATCACAAACGACGCGACCTCAATCGAGGTCTTGTTGTCGGTGTAGTGATCGATGATCTCCTGCACCGGCGAATCGGCGTCCGGCGGCTCGCCGCCGATGATGGCCCCGACGATCGCGACGACCACGAAGGCGACGCCGGTCAACGGCGCCCACCACTCCCTTCTCATGTACCACCTCCTGCTCGAGGCGCCGCCCCGCGCGGCCCCTACTCAGAGCCACCCTATCCGTCGCCCCGGCGGATGTCATCAGGTGCTACTAGGGTGTCGCGTCAGATGCAGGGGAGCGACGGGTTCCAGCGTTTCGTCGGCGGCGGGTTCGAGCTGCTCGGGATCGAGGCGGACGAGGCCGAGCTCGCGGTGATCGAGGTGGCGGGCTCGATCTACCAGCCGCGCATCGACGCGCTGCTCGCGGCCGACCTGGACGACGTGGAGCCCGAGCCGCACATCGACCTCTCCCGTCCGCCGGAATGAGCCTCCTCGACCGCCCCCTGCGCGAGCAGGCCTCGGCGATCGCGGCCGGCGACGCCGACTCCGCGGAGCTGCTCGACGCGACCCTCGCCCGGATCGAGGAACGCAACCCGGAGCTGAACGCGATCGTCGCGACCTTCCCGGACGAGTCGCGCAAGATGCTGGCCGAGGCGCCAGAAGGCCCCTTGCGCGGAGTCCCCGTGGCGGTCAAGGACGAGTGGCCGCTCCCGTGGCGGGCCGAGCGGCTCGGCGCCGCGGAGCTGCTCACGCCGACCCACCCCGGCGAGTCGGGCCCCTACCGGGCGCTGCGCGACGCCGGCGCGGTGATCGTCGGCGTCGCGAACATGCACGAGTACGGGGCGGGGAGCACGGGCCACATCTCCGCCTACGGCCCCGCCCGCAACCCGTGGGACACCGAGCGCTGTCCGGGCGGCTCCTCGAGCGGATCGGGCGCCGCGGTCGCCGCTCGCCTGGTCGCCGGGGCGGTCGGGGCCGACGGGGTGGGCTCGATCCGCTATCCGGCCGCCTACTGCGGGCTCACCGGCCTGAAGCCGACGTTCGGGCGATCCGCGAAGGAGGGCAACCACGCCGACACGACGACGATCGTCTCCGGCCCGCTGTGCGC
>JBOGZH010000237.1:0-9657 GCA_050697095.1 Solirubrobacterales bacterium | reverse complement strand
CGCGAGCACACACCGCAGCTCGTCCTCCGAGAGCAGCTTTGTGATCCCGCGCGTGACCGCGACCGCGGAGTGCTTCGGGCTGCGCCCGGTCGCGAACGCGTTGGGCTGGTCCTGGGGGATCATGTAGAGGCGCGGCATCGGCAGCTGGGCGCGGGTGCACAGCTCGCGGACGATCTGGTACAGCCGCGGCGCCTCGGACTCCTCGATCGGCTTCGCTCTCGACATCGCGAGCGCGATCCGGTCGCTGAACCAGTACGCGCCCATGTTGAGGACCGCGGCCAGGCCCAGGAAGATCAGCGCCATCTGGGGGCCGCCGATCAGGGCGCCGATCACGACGAGCAGCCCGGTAAGCGAGGCGAGCAGGATCGTCGTCCGCAGCGCGGCGGCGAAGTTGGATCGTTTCGTGGTTGTAATCACTTCGGGTTATCTCCTTCGAGAGCTTGGAACAAAGACAACGCAAGTATGGCCGAGCGGGATCATCTGCACCATGGGGTCCAGTCCCTATTCGGGCTCGGGTGGACCCCATCCCGTGCGTGGCGCGCGCGGGAGCGCGGGACCGGCGGCACTACGCTTGAGCAGCGATGTGGACGCGCGCACTCCTCACCAAGGTGCTGGTCGCCAACCTGCTCGTGATCTGTGCCGCGGTCGCCGTCGCGAGCCTCGTCGCGGGCCCGGGACTGGATGTCGGGGAGGACCGCGGCGCGTGGGCGGTGCTCGGGGTCGCGGTCGTCGCGACCGTGGTCGTGAACGTGTTCCTGCTCCAGCGCCGGTTCGCGCCCCTGGAGCGGCTGATCAACGAGATGGAGCGTGCCGATCTCTCCCGTCCCAGGGCGAACCTCGGGGCCGCGACCGATGGCCGCGCGGAGACCGAGGAGGCGGCGCGGCTGGAGCTCGCCTTCCGGCGGATGCTGGAGCGTCTCGAGGCGGAGCGCCGGCGGTCCGCGAGCGCCGCGCTGGAGGCCCAGGAAGACGAGCGCGCCCGGGTGGCCCGCGATCTTCACGACGAGGTCAACCAGTCCCTCACCGGGCTCCTGTTGCATCTCGAGGCCGCACGGCGCAACGCACCGCCCGAGCTCGTCCCGGAGCTCGTGGAGACCAGGGCGCTTGCCAACCGGGCGATGGAGGAGCTCCTCTCGGTCGCGCGCCACCTCCGGCCGACGGCGCTCGACGACCTCGGCCTCACCGCGGCCCTTGCCGCGCACGTGGAGGAGCTCCAGCGCCGCACCGGAATCGAGACCGGCTTCGAGGCCGACGGGGACACCTCCGGGCTCGGGGGCGAGACCCAGCTCGTCATCTATCGCGTCGCCCAGGAGGCGCTCTCCAACGTCGCCCGGCACTCCGGCGCCGCGCGCGTCCGGGTGCGGCTCCGCCACGAGGGCCCGCGGGTCGAGCTCACGGTGTCGGACGACGGATGCGGGTTCTCGTTCGACGAGGCCGGAGGCGGCCTCGGGATCGCCGGAATGCGCGAGCGGGCGCTGCTCGTCGGCGGCGAGGTCGAGATCGAGTCCCGGGCCGGCGACGGCACCACCGTGAGGCTGCGTGTCTGATGAGGGGCGTCCGATGCGGATCCTGATCGCCGACGATCACGGGATCGTGCGCTCCGGGCTGCGCCTGCTGCTCGAGCGCGAGCCCGACATCGAGGTGGTCGGAGAGGCCTCGGACGGCGTCGAGGCGCGCGAGAAGGCGATCAGCGAGCGCCCGGACCTGGCGATCCTCGACGTGAAGATGCCCGGGCTCACGGGGCTTCAGGCGACCCGGGAGATCCGCGAGCAGGTTCCGGAGGTCGCCGTCCTGATTCTCTCGATGCACGACGACGAGCGCTACCTGTTCGAGGCGCTGAAGGCGGGCGCGTCGGGCTACGTGCTCAAGCGCCAGGCCGACCAGGACCTGCTGGACGCCGTCCGCGCGGTGGAGCGCGGCGAGCCCTTCCTCACCCCGGACGCGCAGCGGACGTTGATCAAGGACGTCCTCGAGCGCGGGTCGGAGAGCGCCGACGAGCTGACGCCGCGCGAGCAGGAGGTCGTGAAGCTGGTCGCCGAAGCGCATACGAACCGGGAGATCGCGGAGATCCTCCACCTCGCCGAGAAGACGGTCGAGAGCCACCGCGCGAACGCGATGCGAAAGCTCGGCATGCGCGACCGCGTGGAGCTGGTCCGGTACGCGATCCGCCGCGGCCTGATCGAGCCGTAAGCGCGATGCAGGATCATCCTCCCGATGAGTGACCCGGTGCAAGCGGATGCGGCGCGCGGTGCGGTTCTCATCACAGGCGCCTCGACCGGGATCGGGCGGGCAACCGCGCTTCATCTCGGATCACACGGGTTTCGCGTGTTCGCCGGGGTGCGCCGGGAGGCGGACGGCGAGCGGGTCGCCTCGGAGAGCTCCGGCGCAGTCAATCCCGTAATCCTCGACATCGCCGATCAGGACTCGATTGGCGCCGCCGCCCGCGATCTCACCGATGCGGTCGGGGACGCCGGGCTCCACGGCCTGGTCAACAATGCCGGCGTCTCTCAGCCGGGGCCGATGGAGATCATTCCCCTCGACGTGTTGCGCGAGCAGTTCGAGGTGAACGTGATCGGCCAGGTCGCGGTCACCCAGGCCGTCCTCCCGCTGCTTCGCCGCGCGCGAGGGCGGATCGTGAACGTGAGCTCGACCGGGGGCCGGGTTGCCTCGCCGGCCCTGGGGGCATACGCGGGGTCCAAGTTCGCGATCGAAGCGATCAGCGACTCGCTGCGGATGGAGCTCCACCCGTGGGGCATCGACGTGTCGGTGATCGAGCCGGGCTCGATCAGGACCGAGATCTGGCGGCGCGGGCTGGAGACCGGAGACTCGACGCTGGAACGGATCCCGGCGCAGCGGCGTGAGCTCTACGACGGGCTGCTCGACGCGGTCAGAGCGCTCGCACGGGAGACCGAGAGGCGGGCGATCGCGCCGGAGAGGGTGGCGCGGCGGATCGAACGCGCGTTGACGTCGTCCCGTCCGCGTACCCGCTACGTGGTCGGCGCGGACGCCAGGATCCAGCTCGCGCTCGCGCGGCTGCTCCCCGACCGCGGCTTCGACGCGCTGGTGCGGCTGCTGCTGCGGAGGGCCGCGCGATGAGCGACGCGCCGGCGCGAGCGGCGAAGCCGGAGACCGTGCGGCTCCGCGACGGCTCCCAGCTGCGGATCAGGGCGATCCGGCCCGACGACAAGGCGGCGATCGCGGAGGGCTTCGCGCGCATGAGCCCCGCCTCGCGCTACAGGCGCTTCTTCGCCCCGCTCTCCGAGCTCAGCGCGGACGACCTCAGATACCTCACCGAGGTGGACCACCACGACCACGAGGCGTTGATCGGGTTCGACCCGGAGACCGGCGACCCGGTCGGGGTGGCACGCTACATCCGCGGGGTCGAGCCGACCGAGGCCGAGGTCGCGGTCACCGTGGTCGACGACTGGCAGGGGCACGGCGCGGCCACGGCGCTGCTCGAGCATCTCGTGCGCTGCGCTCGCGAGGCCGGGATCGAGCACTTCGTCGCCGTCGTCCTCCCGGACAACCTGGACGCGCTGGAGCTGTTTCGCCACCTCGCCCCGGACGGGTCGACCGAGCGGCGCACCACGTCCGGGCTGGTCGAGTTCCTGATGGAGGTTCCCGAGACGCCGCGCCCGGGAGAGCTCCCGCCCGAGTCCACGCTCGCCCGCGCGCTTCGCGGCGCCGCGCACAGCGCGCTCGAGATCAACCCCTGGCGCCTGATCCGGCGGCGCATCAAGTGACCATCCGATAACCGACCTTTGCAGTAGGATTTAGCCAGGATGCTCTTCTCGACGAAGGCGGAATACGGGATCCGGCTGATGGTGGAGCTGGGGCGGACCGCGGACAGCGCGCCGGTTTCGCTCAGCGTCGTCGCCGAGGCCGAGATGCTCCCGCTCTCCTACCTCGAGCACCTCGTCGCGAAGCTTCGAGAAGCGGGGCTCGTCACCTCGACGCGCGGGGCCCACGGCGGGTATCAGCTCGCCCGGCCGCCGGAGGACATCGACATGCTCGAGGTCGTGCAGGCGCTCGAGGGGCCGATCGCCCCGATGGAGTGCTTCCACGAGGAGCGCGAGGGCAAGGTCCTTTGCTCACATGAGGAAGATGACGGACGCGCGTGTGCCACCAAAGTGCTGTGGACCCGCGTCCAGGGTGGCGTCACGAAGGCGCTCTCCGGGACCACGGTTGCCGAGCTCGTCGAGTTCGCCGACCAGCACGAACGCAAAGACACGGTGGCCGGCAGCGCCGCGTAGGTCGGGCGCCGGCGGCGATCAAAGGAGACCATGGCCGATCTGGAGATCAGGAACCTGCACGTAACCGCCGAGGGCAAGGAGATCCTCAAGGGTCTCGACCTCGAGGTGACCAAGGGTGAGACACACGCGCTCATGGGCCCGAACGGCTCGGGGAAGTCGACCCTCGCCAACGCGATCATGGGCCACCCCGGCTTCGAGATCACCGACGGCACGATCACCTTCAAGGGCGAGGACATCACCGAGGCCGCCCCCGACGAGCGCTCCCGAATGGGGCTGTTCATGGCCTTCCAGTACCCCGTCGCGATCCCCGGCGTGACCGTGTCCAAGTACCTGCGGATGGTGATCAACGCACAGCGCGAGGAGCGGGGTGAGGACCAGATCAAGCTGAAGGACTTCCGCCGCGACACCGAGGCGGCGATGGAGCTGATGAAGATCCCGAGGGACTTCTCCAGCCGCTACCTCAACGACGGCTTCTCGGGCGGCGAGAAGAAGCGCATGGAGATCCTCCAGCTCGCGATGTTCAAGCCCCAGATGGCGGTCCTCGACGAAACCGACTCGGGGCTCGACATCGACGCCCTGCGCACCGTTGCGAACGGGGTCAACACCCTCGCGGGGCCGGATCTCGGCACCCTGATCATCACTCACTACCAGCGCATCCTGCACCTGGTCGAGCCCTCGTTCGTGCACGTGATGTACGACGGGCGGATCGTCAAGCAGGGGGGTCCCGAGCTGGTCGAGCTGCTCGAGGAGAAGGGCTACGGATGGATCCGCGACGAGGTGGAGGCCGCGGCCTGATGAGCGTGGAGGCGACCGCCGCCGCCCCCGGCACCAAGACCCGCCACGCGCGCGGCGGGGTTGGGCTCAATCCCGAGGAGATCCGGTCCGAGTTCCCGATCCTCGCGCGGCGGGTCCACGGCGAGCGGATCGCCTACCTGGACAACGGCGCGACGGCGCAGAAGCCGCTCGCCGTGATCGAGGCGCTCGACCGCTTCTGGCGCGAGGAGAACGCGAACGTACACCGCGGCGTGTACACGCTGTCCGAGGAGGCGACGGCGATGTACGAGCGGGCGCGTCACACGGTCGCCCGCCACATCGGCGCGGAGCCGCGCGAGGTGATCTTCACCCGCAACGCGACCGAGGCGATCAACCTCGTCGCCAACTCGTGGGGCGGCGCCAACCTCGGCCCCGGCGACCGCGTCCTGCTCACCGAGCTCGAGCACCACTCCAACATCGTCCCCTGGTACCTGATCGCCCGCGAGCGCGGGGCGGAGCTCGACTGGGCGCCCGTGACCGACGACGGCCGCCTCGACATGGACGCGCTGCGCTCCCTGCTCGAGCGCGGGCCGAAGCTGGTCGCCGTGGCGCACGTCTCCAACGTGCTCGGGACCGTGAACCCGGTCGCCGAGATCGCCCGCCTCGCGCACGACGCCGGCGCCACGGTGCTCGTCGACGGAGCACAGGCGGCCCCGAAGATGGCGCTCGACGTCGGCGAGCTGGGCACCGACTTCTACGCCTTCACCGGACACAAGGCGTACGGGCCGACGGGGATCGGCGTGCTCCACGGCCGCCTCGAGCTGCTCGGGGAGATGGGCCCGTTCCTCGGCGGCGGCTCGATGATCCGCACCGTGCGTCGCGACGAGATCACGTGGGCGGACGTCCCGGCGCGCTTCGAGGCCGGCACCCCGCCGATCGGGGAGGCGATCGGCCTCGCGACGGCGATCGAGTGGCTGGAGGGGGTGGGGCTGGACGCGGTCCACGCCCGTGACGCCGAGCTCGCCACCTACGCGCTCGAGCGGCTGTCGGCGGTCCCGGGGCTTCGCGTCTTCGGCCTCCCGGCGGGCGAGGACCGGGGCGGAATCATCTCCTTCGAGCTCGAGGGCATCCACGCCCACGACGTGTCCGAGATCCTCGACCGCCACGCCGTGTGCGTACGTGCGGGCCACCACTGCGCCCAGGTCCTGATGGAGCGCCTCGGCGTCGCTGCGACGACCCGCGCCAGCTTCGGCGTCTACAACACGCGTGAGGAGATCGAGCGGCTGATCGAGGCTCTGCACGACGCCCGCCGGGTCTTCGAGCTCGACTGACGGCCGTGGACGAGCTGTACCGCGAGCAGATCCTGGAGCACTACAAGCGCCCGCAGAACTTCGGGCGCCTGGACGAGTTCGACCTCGAGTACGAGGACTCGAACCCGTTCTGCGGCGACGAGCAGCACGTGTGGATCAGGCTCGACGACTCCGACCGGGTCACCGAGGTCGCCTTCGAGGGCAAGGGGTGCGCGATCTCGACCGCCGCGACCTCGCTGCTGACCGACGAGCTCGTCGGCAAGACACGCGAGGAGCTGCTCGCGCTGCCGAAGGGCTTCGTCCTCGAGCTGCTCGGGATCGACATCTCCGCCACCCGGATGAAGTGCGCCCTGCTCGGGCTCAAGGTCGTGAAGAGCGCCAGCCTCGGCGAACCCGCCGACTGGGAGGACGAGGGCGAGCTCGGGGAGCCCTCCGAGGCGGAGCGAGCCGGGATCTGAGCGAGACGGGGGCTCCGACCGGAGGCTCGCTAAAATCCGACTTCGGAAGTAGGGAATAACGTGACGACGAGCACAGCCCACGACGTGACCGAGACACTCACCGTTTGCAGGCTCGATGAGCTGCCCGAGGGCGAGATGCGCCTGGTGGAGGCCGACGGCCGCAAGATCGGCGTCTTCCATGCCGCCGACGGTGAGCTGTACGCGATCGAGGACCGTTGCTCGCACGACGAGGGGCCGCTCGCCGAGGGGGAGTTCGACCCCGGCGCGTGTACAGTGGAATGCCCGCGGCACGGATCGCTGTTCGACCTGCGAACCGGAAGGCCGAAGACCCTCCCCGCCTACGTCCCGGTGGAGATCTTCGAGGTCCACGTCGAGGACGGAGACGTAAGGATGGAGGTTGACTGACATGGCAACGCCCGAGACGAAGATCAGGGAGCAGGACCCGAAGCTTGCCGAGCAGGACGCGCTGAAGGAGATCGGCGCCGATTACACGGAGAAGTTCGGCTTCCACGATCCCGAGTCCGACTACATCTACAAGGCGCCGAAGGGGCTCTCGCGCGAGGTCGTCGAGTCGATCTCCGAGTACAAGGACGAGCCGGAGTGGATGCGCGAGTTCCGGCTCAAGGCCCTGGAGCACTTCCTCGATCGCCCCACGCCGACCTGGGGCGGCAACCTGGCTCAGATCGACTGGAACAACATCCACTACTTCGTCCGCGCCTCGGAGAAGCAGAGCCGCAACTGGGACGAGGTCCCCGACGACATCAAGAAGACCTTCGACCGCCTCGGCATTCCCGAGGCCGAGCGCGACTTCCTCGCCGGCGTCGGCGCCCAGTACGAGTCCGAGGTCGTCTACCACCAGGTCCGCGAGGACCTCGAGAAGCAGGGCGTGATCTTCGTCGACATGGACTCCGGCCTGCGCGAGCACGAGGACATCGTTCGCGAGCACTGGGCGACGGTGATCCCCCCGAACGACAACAAGCTCGCGGCGCTGAACTCCGCCGTGTGGTCGGGCGGCTCCTTCGTCTACGTGCCCGCCGGCGTCAAGGTCGAGATGCCGCTCCAGGCCTATTTCCGGATCAACACCGAGAACATGGGCCAGTTCGAGCGCACCCTGATCATCGCCGAGGAGGGCTCGGACGTGCACTACATCGAGGGCTGCACGGCGCCGGTCTACACGACCGACTCGCTGCACTCGGCGGTCGTCGAGATCGTCGTCAAGCCCGGCGCCAAGGTCCGCTACACGACGATCCAGAACTGGTCGCAGAACGTCTACAACCTGGTCACCAAGCGCGCCGTCGCCCAGGAGGGCGCGAGGATGGAGTGGGTGGACTGCAACCTCGGCTCGAAGCTGACGATGAAGTACCCGTCGATCTACCTGCTCGGCCCCGAGGCGCACGGCGAGATCCTCTCGATCGCCTTCGCCGGGAACGGCCAGCACCAGGACGCCGGCGGGAAGATCATCCACGGGGCGCCGAAGACGACGTCGTCGATCTTCGCCAAGTCGATCTCCAAGGACGGCGGCCGAGGCACCTACCGCGGGCTGCTCGAGGTCGCGAAGGGCGCAAGCCAGGCGCGCTCGAAGGTGGTGTGCGACGCGCTGCTGCTCGATGAGGAGTCGCGCTCGGACACCTACCCGACGATCCGGATCGACGAGAACGACGCCAACGTCGGCCACGAGGCCTCGGTGTCGAAGATCGGCGAGGAGCAGCTCTTCTATCTCCAGGCCCACGGCCTCAGCGAGGAGGAGGCCTCGAAGACGATCGTCAACGGGTTCATCGAGCCGATCACCAAGGAGCTTCCGATGGAGTACGCGGTGGAGATGAACCGGCTGATCGAGCTCCAGATGGAGGGCAGTATTGGCTAGCTCCGCGACGGCGCATGCGGAGCCGGACTGGCTCATCGAGAGGCGCCGCAAGGGCGCCTCTCTCGCTCAGGAGCTCTCCCTGCCGGACCCGAAGGCGAAGGGCTGGGAGTTCACCGACCTCTCCGAGCTCGATCTCGACGCGTACGCGCCCGAGCCCGGCTCGGCCGCGTTCGAGGACGGCAGGCAGCCCGGCGGCGTGATATCGCTCGCCGACGCGGTCGAGGCGCATCCCGAGCTCCTCCAGGAGCGGCTCGGCTCCGTGGTGCCCGCCGGGGACCCCTTCGTCGCCCGCAACGAGGCGGAGTGGCGCCAGGGCCTCCTCGTGCACGTGCCGCGCGGGCAGACCCTCGCCGACCCGGCTCGAATCACGGTCGAGCCCGGCGCCGAGGGAACGCGGCTCGACTGGCGAACGCTGATCGTGCTCGAGGAGGGAGCGGAGGCCGAGGTGTGGGAGGACTACGGCCCGGCGGGCGGAGCGGGGCTGTTCAACGGCGTGACCGAGATCGTGCTCGGCGACGGCGCCAACCTGCGCTACGTCTGCAAGCAGCAGCTGTCCGAGGCGAGCTGGGTGTTCGCGACCCAGCGCGCGGAGCTCGGCCGCGACGCGTCGCTGGAGTGGCTCGCGCTCGGGTTCGGCTCCGCGCGCGGCAAGGTGCGCATGGAGACGAAGCTCGCGGGGCGCGGGTCGAGCGCCAAGGTGACCGGCGCGTACGCGGGACGGGGCCGCCAGCACCTCGACTTCGACACCACCCAGGAGCACGCGGCGCCGAACACCACCTCCGACCTCGCCTTCCGCGGCGTGCTCACCGAGCGGGCGACCGCCGTGTGGCGGGGGATGATCCGCGTGGACCCCGGCGCCCAGCAGACGGACGCCTTCCAGGAGAGCCGCAACCTGCTGCTCTCGAAGTCCGCGCATGCCGACGCGATCCCCGGGCTCGAGATCGAGGCGAACGACGTGCGATGCACCCATGCCGCCGCCGTCGCCCAGATCGACCCCGAGCAGCTCCACTACCTGCGCT
>JBOGZH010000236.1:0-2692 GCA_050697095.1 Solirubrobacterales bacterium | reverse complement strand
AACCTGCTCTCCGTCGGCGCCGCCTACGGAGTGATGACCCTGGTCGCGCAGGGCGGGGCGGTCGGAGAGCTGATCGGGATCGACCACGAGGTGCCAATCGCGCCGTTCATGCCGATCATGATGTTCGCGATCCTGTTCGGCCTTTCGATGGACTACGAGGTCTTCCTGATCTCGCGGATCCGCGAGGAGTACCTGAAGCACGGAGACACCCGACGGGCGGTTGCCGACGGCCTGGCGAATACCGCGCGCGTGATCACGGCGGCGGCGGCGATCATGGTCGTCGTCTTCCTCGCCTTCCTGGCGGCGCCGGACGTCTTCCTCAAGCTGTTCGGAATCGGTCTCGCCGTGGCGATCTTCCTCGACGCTACGGTCGTCCGGATGGTGCTCGTTCCCGCCGTGATGCAACTACTCGGCAGCCGCAACTGGTGGATCCCGAATTGGCTGGAGCGGATCCTGCCGCGACTGGACGTTGAGCGCCGCGCGGTCGGTGCGGAGGGACGGCCCTAGCTTAGGTGGCCGCTACCGTTCCTCGCCCCACCTTCGCGACGCCGGTCGCGCGACAGGACCCGCGGCCGAGAGGCCGACGCTAGACCGTGACTGCGCCCTCGGAGGCGGAGGAGACCGAGCGGGCGTACTTCGCCATCACGCCGTTCGTGTAGGCCGGCTCGGGGGACTGGTACTCGGCGACGCGCTTGGCGATCTCCTCGTCGGGGAGCTCGACGTCGAGCCGGCGGGCCTCGATGTCGAAGCTGACGGTGTCGCCGTCGCGGATCGCGGCGATCGGGCCGCCGCGCGGGGCCTCGGGGGCGACGTGGCCGGCCATCAGACCGTGGGTGGCGCCGGAGAAGCGGCCGTCGGTGAGCAGGGCGACCTGGTCGCCGAGCCCCTCGCCGACCAGCGCCGCGGTGACCTGGAGCATCTCGCGCATCCCCGGGCCCCCCGAGGGGCCTTCGTTTCGGATCACCACGACGTCCCCAGCGACGATCCCCTGCTTCTCGACCGCCGCAAACGCCTCGGACTCCGACTCGAACACCTTCGCGGGGCCGCTGTGCTGGAGACGCTCCGTGCCCGCGAGCTTGACGACGCATCCCTCGGGGGCGAGGTTGCCACGCAGGATTGCCAGCCCCCCGGTCTTCTTCAGCGGCTCACCCACCGGCCGCACGACCTCCTGGCCCTCGGTCTCCTCCACGTCGGCGGCCTCCTCGCCGACCGTCCGCCCCGTCACCGTGAGCGCGTCGCCGTTCAGGACCCCCGCCTCCGCCAGCCGCTTGGCCAGCAGCCCCACGCCGCCGGCCCGGTAGAGGTCGACGGCGACGAATCGGCCGCTCGGCTTGAGGTCGGCGAGCAGCGGGGTGCGCTCCGAGATCCGGTCGAAGTCGTCGATCGAGAGCTCGATGCCGGCCTCGCGTGCGACGGCGAGCATGTGCAGGACCACGTTGGTGGAGCCGCCCGAGAGGCACGCGGCGGCGATCCCGTTCTCGATCGAGTCGGGGGTGATGATCTGGCTCGGTCGGCGGTCGGCCTCGAGCACCTGCATCGCGAGCCGCCCCACCTCCTCGGCAACGTCGCCCTTGGAGCCGTCCATCGCCGGGACCATCGCCGAGCCCATCGGCGAGACGCCCATCGTCTCGAACGTGCAGGCCATCGTGTTCGCGGTGTACTGGCCGCCGCAGGCGCCGGCGCCGGGGCTCGCGCAGCCCTCGAGCTCGTGGAGGTCCTCGTCGCTCATCTTGCCCGCGGCGTGGGCCCCCACCCCCTCGAAGACGTCCTGGATCGTCACGTCCTTGCCCCGCCAGCGCCCGGGCATGATCGACCCCCCGTAGAGCATCACCGCCGGCACGTCGAGCCGCACCATCGCCATCACGCAGCCGGGGATCGTCTTGTCGCACCCCGAGAGCAGCACCAGCCCGTCGAACTGGTACCCGCGGGCGGTGAGCTCGATCGAGTCCGCGATCACCTCGCGGCTGATCAGCGATGCCTTCATCCCCTCGGTACCCATCGTGATCCCGTCCGAGATCGCGATCGTGTTGAACTCGAGCGGGGTCCCGCCCGCCGCGCGCACGCCCTCCTTGACCCGCTCCGCGAGGCCGCGGAGGTGGAAGTTGCACGGCATCGCCTCGATCCAGGTGTTGGCGATCCCCACCGTGGGACGGCTGAGCGCGTCCTCGTCGAAGCCGATCCCCTTCATGTAGGCGCGCGCGGGCGCCCGCTCCGGGCCGTCGAAGACCGCGCTCGAGCGCGGGCGCGGCAGTCTCATGCCGGAACGCCCGCCGGCCGGGCCGCCTCCCACTGCGCGAGGCGGAGCAGGTCCCGGCGCACGTGAGCGGGGTCGTGCTGGCGTCCCGGGAGGTGCATGTTGGCGTCGGCGATCAGGCTGTGCTCGTCGCCGTGCAGCGCCATCCATTTCGCAAGCACGTCGTCCGCGTCGGGGAGCCGCGAGCCCATCGCGGGCTCGCTGCGATCGGGGAATCGCACGCAGTACTCGCTCAGGAGCTCGCCCGTGTCGATGGCGTAGGCGACGATCGGCCGGTGGGGATAGATCAGGTATCCGTACGCGGCTCGTCCGCCAGGCTCCGCGGGCCGGAGCACCCGGATGAAGCCCAGCTCCTCGTACATCGCGAGCTCCTCCGGCGTGACGATCGAGCGCATCAGGGCGCGGGCGCGCCGCTCCGCACGGCGCTCGCGGCCGGGG
>JBOGZH010000235.1:0-3887 GCA_050697095.1 Solirubrobacterales bacterium | reverse complement strand
GTCCTAGCGCCGACCGTCCAGTCGCTCTCGCACACCGCGGCCCGGAAGGCGGCGAGCGAGAACGGGGTCCGGATCGGGACCCTTCCCGGGGTGACCGAGGACATGCTGGCGCGTGTGATGAGCGCGGACATGGGGGGACTGCGGCGCAGAGGCCGCGCGCTCGCCGACGGCCTCACCGCCGCGTCGGAGGCGCGGATCACGTGCGCGAACGGAAGCGATCTGCGCCTCGGGCTCGGGGGGCGGACGGCAATCTCCGACGCCGGGGAGCTGAGCGAACCGGGGGCGTTCGGGAACCTGCCGTGTGGCGAGGGATTCATCGCCCCGGTCGAGGGGAGCTGCGAGGGGCGGCTGGTGATCGACGGCTCGATTGCCGCGGTCGGGATTCCGGACGAGCCGGTCATCCTCACGGTCGAGGGTGGGCGGCTCACCGGCGCCACCGGGGAGGCCGGCGCGCGGTTGATGGAGCTGCTCACGACCCACGGCCCCGAGGCGACGACCGTCGCCGAGCTGGGGATCGGATCGAACGAGAAGGCGACCCTGACCGGCAACGTGCTCGAGGACGAGAAGATCCTCGGCACCGCCCACGTCGCCTTCGGCGCCTCTGCGGCGATCGGCGGCACGGTCCAGGTCCCGGTCCACCTCGACTGCGTCGTGATGAAGCCGGATGTCGCCCTCGACGGCGAGCCGGTCGTTCGCGCCGGCGAGCTGCTGGTCTAGCCGGGGATGCTGCTCGCGGTCCCCAACGTGTCGGAAGGGCGCGATCGCGACGCGATCGACGGCATCCAGGCGGGCTTCGAGGCCGGTCCAGCGCTGCTCGACGTGCACTCCGATCCAACCCACAACCGCAGCGTGTTCACGCTCGCGGGCGAACCGGACGGCCTGGTGGCCGGCCTGCTCGCCGGCGCCCGCGCCGCCGTCGGGTCGATCGACATGCGAGCTCACGAGGGCGCGCATCCCTGCATCGGAGCCCTCGACGTATGCCCGCTCGTCTACGTGCGTCCGGATGATCGCGACGCCGCGGAGCGTGACGCCGGCGCCGTGGCGGAGGCGATCGCCCGGGAGCTCGAGGTTCCGGTGTTCCTGTACGGCGCGCTGGCGAGCGCCCCTGAGCGTCGAGAGCGTGCGTACTTCCGCCGCGACGGGCTCCCGGAGCTGACGCGCCGGATGGAGCAGGGTGAGCTGGACGCGGATCGGGGTCCGGATGGGCCGCACCCGACGGCCGGCGCCACCCTGGTCACCGCACGCCCACCGCTCGCCGCCTTCAACATAGAGTTGGACACCCCGGATCGAGAGATCGCGGCCGCGGTCGCTGTCGAGCTGCGTGAGTCCGGCGGCGGGCTTCCGGGGGTGCGGGCGATCGGGGTCGAGCTGTCGGGGGGTCGCAGCCAGGTTTCGACCAACGTCCACGACATCGTGGCGGTCCCCTTGGGGACGGTGGTCGAGGAGGTCCGCCGCCTCGCCGAGCCGCACGGCGCGAGGCCGGTCGAGGCGGAGCTCGTCGGGCTCGTCCCAGAGGCCGCGGTCGAGGGATACCCCGCCGACGTGCCGCTCAGGGACTTCGACCCCGCGCGGCACCTGATCGAACGGCGACTGGTCACCCTCGGCCGGTAGATTCAGTCCGATGGCACAGACGAAGAAGCGCCGGCGCAAGAAGCACCGCGGCACCCAGACGGGGAGAGTCGACAATCGTTCCCGCGGCCGACCCCGGAACCGCGCCGAGGCGCGCTCGCGCGCGCGCTCTCAGGGCTCGCTGCGCCAGGAGCGCCAGCCGACGTGGCGCGGCGCGTTCACCCGTGGCCTGCTCGCGGCCGGAGTCTTCTTTCTCCTCATGCTGTTCGGCTTCGGGCGGCCGGTCGTCCAGTCCCTCGCCCTGGCCGTCTTCATGCTCGTCTTCTACGTCCCCTTCGGCTACTACTTCGACCTCATCCTCTACCGGCGCCGGCAGCGCCAGAAGCAGAAGGAGCGCGAGGAGCGCGCCAGCTAGACGGCAGGGACCGCGTCGCGGTCATCCGCGGCGTCGGCCGACTCGGCGGCGACGATCTCCTCCAGGACCTCGCGCAGCATCGCCACGCGCTCTTCGCCGAAGCGCTCCGCCCACCGGTTCTCGATCTCGTCGAAGATCCGCACGGCGGCCTGGCGCGCGTCCGCTCCCCGCTCGGTGAGGCGGATGAGCTTCGCCCGGCCGTCAACCGGGTCGGGGACCCGCTCCACATATCCGAGCCGCTCGAGCTCGTCGACGAACTCCCCGACACCCTGCTTGGTGAGCCCCGACAGCGCTGCTAGCTCGGTGAGGCGCGAACCCTCGGCGTCGACATAGCGGAAGACGCAGCCGTGGGCGTTGCGGATCTTCGGATGACCCTCTGCCTCGAGCCGGCGGTGCAGCTCCGCGAACCCGAGCCGCTTGGCGTCGTCGAGCAGCGGGGGGAGCGGGGTGGTGTCCGGCTGGATGTCGGGAGCTTCTTCCATGAAGTCAGTCAGGTCTCTTGACGATCTGGTAAGGTGCCCTAATCAATTTACCTGACAAGGTTACCTGACAGATTCTATAGCGACCAGCGGAGGACCTTCTTTATGGAACGCAAGTGGTGGACGTTGATCGTCGTCTTGGTGGCGACCTTCATGCTCCTGCTCGACATCACCGTGGTGAACACGGCGCTGCCCTCGATCGAGGAGGACCTGGGGGCGAGCTTCAGCGACCTTCAGTGGGTGATCGACGCCTACGCCCTTTCGCTCGCCGCGCTCGTGCTCACCGCCGGCTCGCTCGCCGACCGGCTCGGTCGCCGGCGCGTGTTCGCGGCCGGCCTGGTGATCTTCTCCGTGGCGTCGCTGCTGTGCGGCCTCGCGAGCGACCCGACGTTCCTCAATCTCTCGCGGGCGCTTCAGGGCGTCGGCGGCGCGGTGATGTTCGCCGTCTCGCTCGCCCTGATCGCCCAGGAGTTCCCCGCCGGGCGCGCGCGCGGCACCGCGATGGGTGTCTACGGCGCGACGATCGGCGTTGCCGTCGCGATCGGCCCTCTCGTCGGCGGTGCGCTGACCGACTCGCTCGGGTGGGAGTCGGTCTTCTTCATCAACGTCCCGATCGGGATCGCCGCGGTCGCCGCCACCTTCCTGCGTCTGCGCGAGAGCCGCGACCCCAACGCGACCCGCGTGGACTGGGCAGGTGTCGCGACCTTCAGCGGCGCGCTGCTCCTGCTCGTCCTGGCGCTGGTGCGCGGCAACGACGAGGGCTGGGGCAGCACGCTGATCGTGTCGCTGTTCGCCGGGGCCGGGGCGCTGATGGCCGCGTTCGTCGCGATCGAGCGCCGGGTGAAGGAGCCGATGCTTCCGCTGGCCCTGTTCAAACAGCGCTCGTTCACTGGCGTTCAGATCGCGGCGTTCGCGGTCTCGGGCTCGATGTTCGCGCTGTTCCTCTACCTCACTCTGTACCTGCAGAACTACCTCGGCCACTCGCCGCTCGAGGCGGGCCTGCGCTATCTCCCGATCACGCTGGCGAGCTTCATCGTCGCGCCGATCGCCGGAGCGCTCCTTTCGCGTGTCCCGGCGCGGGTGATGATGAGCGTCGGGTTGGCGGCGGCCGGCGTCGGCCTGCTGCTGATGTCGGGCATCGACGCGGGAGACGAGTGGACGACCCTGCTCGGCGGCTTCCTGGTCGCGGGAGGGGGCATCGGCCTGCTCAACCCCGTGATCGCCGACGTAGCGGTGTCGGTCGTGCCCAAGGAGCAGAGCGGAATGGCGTCGGGGATCAACGACACCTTCCGCCAGGTCGGGATCGCGGTGGGGATCGCCGTCTGGGGTGCGATCTTTGTCGGCCGCGGCGCCGACAAGGTCACCGACCTGCTCGCCGGGACCCCCGCCGCGACCGGCGACCGGCCGCGGATGCTGGTCGAGGC
>JBOGZH010000234.1:0-3068 GCA_050697095.1 Solirubrobacterales bacterium | reverse complement strand
GCGCAGCGCGGTCGCCTCGATCTGGCACGTGCGCACCCGACCGACCTTCTCGGAGCGCACGAGGCCGCTCTCCTCGAGCACGTGGAGGTGCTGGACCACCGCCGGAAGCGACATCGTGAGTGGCGCGGCGAGCTCCGACACCGAGGCCGGCCCGCGAGTCAGCCGCTCGACCATCACGCGACGGCTCGGGTCCGAGAGCGCCTGGAACACGCGGTCGAGGGGAACAGGAGCTTGGTTAAGCATACGCTTAACTATAGCGGACCGCAGGCGACAGCCTCCGCGCGGGGGCGCGTGCGGGAGGCTCAGTCGAGGCGTGCCGGGAGGCCGAAGCTCTCGAAGTAGCCCGCGAGCCGCCGGGGGTCGATCGGCTCGTCCGGGAACCGCGCGTAGGCCTCGCGATCGGGCCGTTCGATGGACCGGGTGATGAACGCCGTGACGTCGCTGATCCGGGCGCCGCGCAGCGTGAGCACGTTGAGCGCGAACGCTACGTAGCTCTCCGAGTCCTCGTCCCAGCTGTAGAAGGCAAGCGCGGGCTGGCCGCTCGCGCGGACCGGGACGTGGCGCCACCTCCACTCGCCCGAAAGCGGTCCGACCCGCAGGAAATCGGGGAGATCGCGACCCTCGTACCAGGTCCGAAGCGGCGGCATCGCGAATGTCGCGTCCTCGGTCAGCATCCCGACGACACCGTCGATGTCACCGCGGTCCCACGCGTCGAGGTAGCTGCGCACCACCTCTCGCACCCCGTCGTCGCCGAGCGACCGCATGGTCGCCTGCTGGCTCTGCTCGGGGAAGCGCTCGTCCACCGTCTTGCGGGCGCGCTGCAGGGCGCTGTTCACCGATGCGGTGGTGGTGTCGAGGGTCTCGGCCGCCTCCTTCGCGGAGAACCCGAGCACCTCGCGGAGGATCAAGACGGCGCGCTGCGTGGCCGGGAGGTGCTGCAGGGCGGCGACGAACGCCAGCTCGACCGACTCGCGCTGCTCGTAGCGCGCCTCGGGGGCGGCGTAGCCGTCCTCGAGGCCGAGCTTCTCGTCCGGATAGGGCTCCACCCACACCGACTCGACCAGCGGCTCGCCCGGTCCGTCGTGGGGATCGGAGGGCGGCCCGTAGTCGACCGGCAGCACGCGCTTGGGCCGCCGCGCGATCGCGTCGAGACAGGTGTTGGTCGCGATCCGGTAGAGCCACGAGCGCAGCGAGCTTCGGCCCTCGAACCTCGCCAGCCCGCGCCACGCGCGCAGCAGCGCGTCCTGGAGCGCGTCCTCGGCGTCGTGGACCGAGCCCAGCATCCGGTAGCAGTGCGCGTGAAGCTCCGAGCGATAGGCCTCGACGAGGCGGCGGAAGGCATCCTCGTCGCCGCTGCGGGCCGACTCGAGCAGCTCTCGCTCCTGCACGGGCGAGTTTGTCGGAGCGACGCTCATCCCCTAGGAGAGTAGACCGGTGAAGCGGGCGAAGCCCATCGCCACCGACGATTACTTTCGAGCCCCGTGCCGGTCCATAGGGCAGAGGATGATGCCGGCGCGCTCAAATCCCGTCGTCCACCTGGAGCTGCATACTGGCGACCTACCCCGCGCGTGCTCGTTCTACACACGGCTCTGCGGCTGGCGCCCTGAACGCATCGACGCCGGGCGCGGCTCCTAAGCGCTCACCGCGGCCGCGAGGCCCGGGCCGGGCTCGACGTCGACGTCGGCCGAGCGCAGGATCTCGCCGCAGGCCGCGCAGTGCGGCTCGACGTGCGTGACCTGGCCGCACGAGCGGTGGCGGTAGAGGACCGGCGGCCCGGCGTCGCCCGCGGTCCAGCGATCGCCCCAGGCGACCATCGCCATCAGCACGTCGACGAACTCCGATCCCATCCGCGTCAGCACGTACTCGTGCCGCGGCGGGCGCTCCGAGTAGGGGTGGCGCTCGAGCACCCCGGCCTCGACCAGGTGCCTGAGCCGCTCGGCGAGGACCTTGCGGGAGATGCCGAGGTCACGCTGGAGGTCGTCGAACCGGTTGATCCCGATGTAGACGTCGCGGATCACGAGCGGCGACCACGGCTCGCCGGCGACCGCGAGGGTGCGGGCAATCGAGCACGGCATCTGGGCGAAATCGGTTCGCTGCATGGGGTGGAGGGTAGCTTAGTTCCTTGAGGGAACCTAACCCTGCTACGGTGCGTTCCTCGAAGAAACTAGCGACCCGCGACGCCGCGAAGGAGGCAACGATGGAGCTACCGCCGATCGTCAGCGAGGAGGAATGGCAACGGTCCCACGAGGCCCTGCTGGGGAAGGAGAAGGAGGCCACCAGGGCCCGGGACGCCCTGGCCGCCGAGCGTCGCCGCCGGCCGATGATGGAGTTCTCCCCGGATCACGCCTTCGAGGGGCCAGACGGAGTCGTCAAGCTGGCCGATCTCTTCCAGGGGCGCCGCCAGCTGATCCTCTACCACTTCTGGTTCCCGCCGGACGGGGAGCCGTGCCGCGGCTGCTCGATGTTCGCCGACCAGGTCAGCCCCCTGGCCCACATCAACGCGCGCGACACCTCGTTCGCGCTCGTCTCGCGCGCGCCCCAGCCGCAGATAGAGCGGTTCAAGCGTCGCATGGGCTGGGAGATCCCGTGGTACACCGTGATCGGCGACGACTTCCAGAGAGCGCGCGGGACCACCGAGTACTTCTCGCTCGATGTCTACCTGCGCGATGGCGAGCGCGTGTTCCTCACCTACGCGACAAGGGGCCGCGGCGTCGAGGCGCTCGGCAGCGTCTGGACGTTCCTCGACCTGACACCGCTCGGCCGCCAGGAGGAGTGGGAGGACACCCCGCCCGGCCGCCCGCAGACGCCCCCCTACGCGTGGTGGCGACTGCACGACGAGTACGAGCCGAGCCCCTCCGAGGCGAGCCCATGACCCTCGCCCACCTCGCGGGCGTCCCGCTCGAGGAGCTGCTCTCGCTGGCGCCCGCCGCGGGCGCATTCTGGCTCGCGCTGCGCGCCCGGGTCCACGGCCGCGCCGGCTTGTAGCAGGGACTTTCGGATCCCGGAGGAGGGATTCGAACCCCCGACACACGCGGATCATGATCGATGGCAGGCAGGTTTCTCTGGGG
>JBOGZH010000233.1:0-5201 GCA_050697095.1 Solirubrobacterales bacterium | reverse complement strand
GTCGTCGGCGGTCCGCGATCACCATCGCCGCCGCCCCGGCCACCAGTCCGGCGGCGGTCGCCCCCGGCCCGCCGAGCCGCCGCTCGATCGGCCGCTCGAGTGTGAATCCGGCGATCGCCGGGGGCGCGAAGGAGAGCGCGATCACGGCCGCGCGGCGCGCGTCGAGGCGCCGCAGCTCCGTGGCGATGACGTGGCGCTGGCCGACCAGCAGCCCCCCCGCCGCGCCGGCGTGAAGGGCGACCTCGAAGCTCTTGCGCATCTCGGAATCGAATCGCTCCCATCCCCACCCGGCGAGCCAGGGGACGAGGATCAGATGGGCCGAGCTGGAGACGGGGAGGAGCTCGGTTGGGCCCTGGATCAACCCCAGCGCCACGGCCCGCGCCGGGAGAATCTCGCGGGACTCGTCCTCCCCGGCGATCAGGGGCCGCCGCCGGTTGCCGGCTCGGGCTGGGCGTCGCCGTCGTCCGCCTTGCCACGGCGCCGCCTCACCACGAGGTAGACGATCAGGATCACGATTCCGGCGAGGACGACGTAGTCGCCGTAGTGGAGGTAGTCCCGCCACTCCTCCCAGCGGTTGCCCACCTCGCGCCCGATGATCCCGAGCATCAGGACCCAGGGGATGCATCCGAGCGCGGTGAGCGCCGTGAAGCGCCAGAACGGCATCCGCGCGACCCCGGCGGGAAGCGAGATGAAGGTGCGGATGATCGGGAGCATGCGGGTGAAGAAGACCGTGGCATCGCCGTAGCGCTGGAACCAGCGATCCGCCCACGCGAGGTGCCTGGGGCTGACATGGATGAGGCGGTTCTTCTCCAGCAGCTCGAGTCGACCGTAATACCCGGCGGCGTAGGCGACCCAGGAGCCGACGATGTTCCCCAGCACCCCGGCGGCGACGATCCCGAACAAGGTCAGGTTCCCCTCGGAGACGTTGAACCCCGCGAACAGCATGATCGCCTCGCTGGGGACGGGAATACAGGCGCTCTCCAGCAGCATGAGGAAGAACACCCCGGGCAGTCCCGTGGCATCGATCACGTCGGTCGCGAACTCGACTATGGGGTCGACGATGAAGTCGGTCATGGCAGGCCCCGCAGGTTAGGTGAGAATGCCTGACGGATGACCCGCGTCCTCTACGTCCACAGCCGCAAGAACACATTCACCGACATCGACCGCGCGGCGCTCGCGGAGCGCTTCGAGGTGGTCGACTACTACCAGCCGCGGCTGCGCGTTCGGCCGCTGGAGCTGGTCGCGAAGCTGCGCCGCGCCGACGTCGTGTTCGGGTGGTTCGCCTCCTGGCACACCTTCGCCGCGCTGATGCTGGCGCGGGTGATGCGAAAGCCCTCGGTGCTCGTGATCGGCGGCGTCGACACCGCGAACCTCCCGGAGATCGGCTACGGCGCCCAGCGCGGCGGCCCACGCAGGTGGATGACGCGGCGCACGATCGCCGCCGCGACCCGTCTCGTCACCAACTCGAACTACTCGATGGCGGAGATCGAGGCCAACCTCGGCCTCGGCCCCGACCGGGTGGCGGTCGTCCACCACGGGATCCCCGACCGCTTCGGCGCGGCCGCGCTCCCGGCACGGCACGATCGCATGGCGCTCAGCGTCGGAGTCGTATACCGGGTCAACCTCGAGCGCAAGGGCCATCGACCCTTCGTCGCGGCCGCCGAGCACCTTCCCGACGTCGAGTTCGTGCTCGCGGGCAAGTGGTCCGACGACGCGATCGCGCGGCTGCGCGCCGAAGCGGGCCCGAACGTCACCTTCACCGGCTACCTCGACGACGAGGCGCTCGATGCCTATTTCATGCGCGCCGCGGTCTACGTGCAGCCCTCGCAGCACGAGGGGTTCGGGCTCTCGGTGGCGGAGGCGATGCTCGCGCGATGCGTGCCCGTCGTGACCGACGCCGGAGCGCTGCTCGAGGTGGTCGGCGAGACGGGCGTCGTGATCGCGGCGCCGGAGGCGGAGCAGGTCGCGGAGGGCGTGCGACGCGCCCTCGAGCTCGGCCCCGAGGCGGGCGAGCGTGCCCGGCGCCGCGTATTGGAGCATTTCCCCTACGAGATGCGGCGGGATGGGATCTGTCACGAGGTGGAGCTCGCACTCGGCGACTAGTGGGGTGTCTCATAACGTTGACCAGGAAATGACGAGGTCCAGGCGCCGCCAGGCAAGGACGCAGAGAGCCCGAATAGCAGCGCTATTCGGGCGACCGAGGACGCTGCATGGCGGCGTCTGGGGCCGTCATTTCCGGTCAAACGTTGTGAGAGGCTCCACTAGCGCCCCTGGCTCTACACTCGTGGCCCGCTCGTGCAGCGCATGAAGGACCCCGTCTACCGGCACCGGATGGTGCAGTTCATCGCCGACGCGGCGGTTGCCGCGCTGGCGTTCTTCCTCGCCTTCCAGTTCCGCTTCCTCGACGTCGCCGGCGGAATCCCGGAGCGCTACTGGACGGTCCTGTGGGGCTCGATCGGGTTCGTTGCGCTCGGCAAGGCGCTGATCTTCACGGCGCTCGGCCTGAACCAGAAGTGGTGGCGCTACTTCGGCTTCGGCGACTTCCCGCTGATCCTGCGGGCGGTCGCGATCGCAAGCGCGGTCCTCGTCGTGGTGTTCACCGTGGCTCAGCCGTTCTCCGTCGGGATCCCGCGCTCCGTCGTGATCATGGACTTCCTGCTCTGCCTGCTGTTCGTCGGCGGTGTGCGGATGGTCGGTCGTTTCGTGGCGGAGCGCCCGGCGCGCTCGGCGAGGCGCCGCAAGGGACGCGAGGCGCTGGTGGTGGGGGCGGGCTCGGGCGGTCAGATGGTCGTCCGGGAGATGCTCCTGAACCCCAACCTCGGCTCGAAGGCGATCGGGTTCGTGGACGACGACCCGCGCAAGCGGGGTATGCGCCTGCTCGGCCTCAAGGTGCTCGGCTCGACCGACGAGATCGGCCGCGTGCTCGACCAGACCAAGCCGGACGAGGTGATCATCGCGATCCCCTCGGCCCCCGGCGTCCTCCGAGGAAAGGTCGTCGCCGCGTGCCGGGAGCGCGAGATCACCGTCCAGACCCTGCCCACGGTGTTCGAGCTCCTGCGCGGTGGAGTCCAGCTCACGCGGCAGCTTCGCGAGGTCCAGGTCGAGGACGTCCTGGGTCGCGATCCGGTGGTGATGGAGCTGGACCGCGTCGGCGCCTACCTCAACGACCGCATCGTCCTGGTGACGGGGGCGGGCGGCTCGATCGGTGCCGAGCTGTCGCGTCAGATCGCGCGGGTCCGACCGCGCCTGCTGATCCTTCTCGATCACGCGGAGGACAACCTGTTCGAGGTCGATCGCGAGATGCTGGACCAGTGGCATTTCTCCGGGGTCGAGTCGGTGCTCGCCGACTGCAAGGAGGGCGACCGGATGCTCGAGGTGATGCAGCGCTTCAAGCCCGACGTGGTCTTCCACGCCGCCGCCTACAAGCACGTGCCGCTGATGGAGACGAACCCCCTCGAGGCGGTGCGCAACAACGCGATCGCCACCCGGGTCACCGCGGAGACGGCGGCGGTCGCCGGAGCGGAGCGCTTCGTCCTCGTGTCCACCGACAAAGCGGTGAACCCGGGCACCGTCATGGGCGCCTCCAAGGCGATGGCGGAGTGGATCGTCGAGGCCGCCGGTCACCGCCACCCCGGCACGCGCTTCATCACCGTCAGATTCGGCAACGTGCTTGCCTCCTCGGGCAGCGTCGTCCCGATCTTTCGCAGCCAGATCGAGCGCGGCGGGCCGGTGACGGTCACCGATCAGGACATGACCCGGTACTTCATGACGATCCCGGAGGCCGTCCAGCTGGTGATCCGGGCCGGGGATCTGGGCAGCGCCAGGGGAGAGGTCTACGTGCTCGAGATGGGCGATCCCGTTCGGATCATCGATCTCGCGCGCAACATGATCCACCTCGCCGGCTACGAGCCCGACCGCGACGTCGCGATCGAGATCATCGGTCGGCGCCCGGGGGAGAAGCTCCACGAGGAGCTGCTGAACGTCGACGAGCGCTCCGAGCCCACGGAGGCGAGCAGGATCGTCCGCGCGGTGCGCGAGCGGCCGCTCGATCCCGGGTGGGTGGAGCGCACTGTCACGGACCTCGAGCAGCTGGTCGTCGCTGGGGACGAGACCGGCCTCGCGCAACGGGTCGTGGCGCTCGTGGCGGAGCAGCGCGACGCGACCGCGCTCGGGTTGGACGGCTGACACCGCCTCCGCCGAGCGCGGGTCGGGGCCTCATCAGTCCTTAACATGCCCCAGCGCGAATGGACGTGATCGAGCAGATCGGCGCCTTTCTCGGCCTCGCCGCCTTCCTCGGGCTCGCGATCCTGGTGCTGCTGTACTTCCAGCAGGCCCGGGATGTGCGACGGCTTCGGGAGTGGGCGGGTCGCGCGCCGGAGCGCGCCTCCGCCGCGGTCGACGAGGCGGCCGCCGCCGCGGCCGAGGAGGCGGCTGCCGCCGCGGCGGCGCAAGCCGGTGTCCCGGAGGAAGATGCGGCGCCGGCCGGCGAGGAGTCGCTCGGGAAACGCCTGCTTGCCTGGGTCCCCGTTCCGGCCGGGATCAGCGAGCGCCTGCCCGCCGGGCGCTACCTCGCGGTGATCGCGGCCGGGGTGGTGCTGGTGGCGGCGGGCGTGGTGACCGGGGGATTCGGCCTCGTCGGAGAGGATGGGGAGAGGGGCGGCGGGAAGGGAGGGGGCAAGGGCGGCCCGCGGCCCGAAGACGTCACGGTCGCGGTGCTCAACGCCTCCGGGGCGGGCGGCGCGCCGGGCGTCCCGGGGCTTGCGGAGGAGGTTGCCGCCGAGGTGAAGAAGGCCGGGTACAAGGTCGGAAACGTCGATGACGCCGGGACCAGCTTCGAGAACAGCTTGGTCATGCACGAGTCCAACGACAAGGCGGCGGCCGAGCAGCTCTCCGCCGACCTCGAGAAGCAGCTCGGGAACACGAAGTTGCTGGAAATGCGCCCGGAGATCAAGCCCTTGGCGGAGGGCGCCCCAGTCGTCGTGGTCATCGGGCTCGCGGACTCCGAGCTCTAGCGATGGACCTCGTACAGCAGGCCGGGGTGTATGCCGGCGTCGGCGCGTTCGTGGGCCTGCTGGTCTTTCTCCCCCTGTACCTCTCCCAGGCGCGCGACATCCATCGCCTGCGCGTGTGGGCCGACCGCGACCCCGACGCGGCCGACGAAGCGGAGCGCGTTGCGGTCGCCAGCGCGCGCGTGGCGCAGC
>JBOGZH010000232.1:0-8617 GCA_050697095.1 Solirubrobacterales bacterium | reverse complement strand
CGTGCGGGCAGGTCTTGCCCGAGGCCATGCCCTCGCACTCGTTGCACCAGAAGGTGTGCTCGAAGAAGAGCGGCTCGATGCCCAGCTCGTCGACGTCGATCTCGTCGAAGATCTTCTGCGCGTCGTAGGTCCCGTAGTAGTCGCCGACCCCGGCATGGTCGCGGCCGACGATGAAGTGGCTGCAGCCGTAGTTGCGGCGGATGATCGCGTGCAGGATCGCCTCCCGCGGGCCCGCGTAGTGCATCTTCGACGGGTTGACGCCGAGCATCACGTGCCCGGGGTGGTAGTAGTTGTCCATCAGCACCTCGTAGCAGCGCATCCGCACGTCGGCCGGGATGTCGCCCTTCTTCGTCTCGCCGATCAGCGGGTGGATGTAGAGGCCGTCGCAGATCTCGAGCGCCGCCTTGGTCAGGTACTCGTGAGCGCGGTGGATCGGGTTGCGGGTCTGGAAGGCGACGATCCGCCGCCAGCCGCGCTCGGCGAAGGCCTTGCGCGACTCCTCAGGAGTCTGGTAGCGGCGCATGAACGCCTCGTCGTGATCGGGCAGCGCGTCTGCCTCGATCGGGCCCGCGAGGCAGCGGCTGCCCTCCTCGCGGATCGCCGCGACGCCCGGGTGCTCGCCGTCGGTCGTCCGGTAGACCTGCTCGGCCTCCAGCTCGACGTCGCGATCGAAGATCTCCTCGACCGTCAGCCGGCCGAGCTGCTTGCCGTTCGGCGCGCTGAGCTCGATCACGTCGCCGTTGGAGCAGTCGAGGTCGGTCGCGAGCGTGATCGGGATCGGCCAGATCTCCGTTTCGCCGCCGGCCAAGCGCATGTCCTCGCACACCGAGCGGTGGTCCTCGGAGCCCATGAAGCCCGCGAGCGGCGCGAAGCCCCCGTTCGCGAGCAGCTCGAAGTCCGCCGTCTGACGGGCGCTCAGCGTTAGGGAGAGGGCCTGCTCGGTCTTAGCGTTCGCCATTGGTGCGCTTTACCTCGTAACGCGCGCTAGACGCGCGTTACGAGTGAGGGCTCGACTAGTGCAGCCCGCACTCGGTCTTCTCGGCGTCCGCCCAGCGACCGTCGCGGGGCGCCGCGCCGTTGCCCGGCGGGCGGGTGCAGTGAGTGCAGCCGATCGAGGGATAGCCGGCGTCGTGGAGGGGGTTGTAGGGGACGTCGTTCTCACCGATGTATTTCCATACTTCCTCGTCGGTCCAGTCCGCCAGCGGATTCAGCTTCCAGAGTCCGAAGCGCTTGTCCCAACCGAACTTGGCGGCTCCGGCCCGGGTCCGGGAGTCGACGCGACGTATACCCGAAACCCAGCAATCGACGCCGGCGAGAGCGTCTCGCATCGGCTCGACCTTTCGAATCTCACAGCAGGCGTCTGGCTGACGCGCCCAAAGCTTATCGCCGTAGAGCCGGGCCTGCTCCTGAAGGCTGATGTTGTGGAAGCGGTCGAAATCGATCCCGTACCGCGCCGCGAGCGTGTCGCGGGTGAGGTAGGTCTGCTCGAACAGGACGTCGGTGTCGAGATAGAAGAAGCGCGTCGAGGGGTCGATGCGCTGCGCGATGTCGATCACGACGGAGGTCGTCTTCTGAAACGAGCACGCGAAGTACAGCTGCGGATGGAAGGTCTCGATCGCCCACCCGATCACCTCCTCGGCGTCGAGCGGCTCGAGGCGCTCGCTGACCTCGCGCGGATCGACCGCGTGGCCGTTGAGGTGCGCCGGGGCCTGTGCTGTAGCTACACCGCGCACTCGCCCTCGCCGCGCTCCACCTTGTACGGCTCCTTGCGCTCCCAGTCCACGAAGTGCAGGAGGTTCTCGACCGAGAACTCGACCGGCATCGACAGGTCGGAGACCAGCTCCTGGAAGCGCTTCGCGCCGACCCTTCCGACAAACGCGTTGAAGGCCTCGCCGTCCTCTCGCTCGTCCTCGTAGAACCGGATCCAGCGCTCGACGGCGTCGGGCACCCGCTTCGCGGGCAGGCGTGACTTCAGGCGCTCGCCGTAGGCGAGGGCGCCGCCCTCGTACTGGCCGCCGATGTGGGGGATGTAGGCGGGGACCTGGCGGTCGCCGACCTTCAGCGATGCGCCGTAGAAGCCGATGTTGCCGATGTGGTGCTGGGCGCACCCGTTCGGGCAGCCGCTCATCTTGATGTGGATCCGCTTCGTCAGCGGATCGTCGATCTGCATCTCGGCGAGGCGCTCGTGGATCGCGCTGTTCAGCCCCATGGAGCTCGTTATCCCGAGCTTGCAGCTGTCGGTCCCGGGGCAGCTAACGACGTCGGTGATCTCGTTGGCGCCGGCCTCGCCGAGCCCGAGCTCGCGCAGGCGCTCCCACACGTCGTAGACCGCCTCGTCGCGCACCCAGCGCAGGACCATGTTCTGGTGGATGCTGGTTCGCGCGTTGCCGCCGGTGAAGTCGCGCATCAGCTGCGCGAGGCCGCGGAACTGCTCCGGCGAGAGGTCGCCGCGGTAGACCTTGACCTCGACGGTGGAGAAGCCCTCCTGGCGCTGGGGGCGCACGTTCGCGGCCACGAAGCGGTCGAAGTCGGAGCGGTCGCCGTTGGTCGAGCCGTGGCTCGCCGGGGCGGCGGGGGCGCCGGCCTCCTCCTCGTGCTCGAGCTTCATCCGCTCGAGGTCGGCGGCGTAGTCGTGCTCGCCGGCCCATTCGCCCTCGAGCTCCTCGTCGACGAGGTCCCGGAACTGCTCGATCCCGATCTTGTCCACGAGCACCTTGATCCGTGCCCGGGCGCGGTTCTTGCGCAGCCAGTCCTGGCGATCGAAGATCCGCAGCGCCGCCTCCGACACCCGGAGGTACTCGCCGTCGTCGGCCTCGACGAACTCGGCAAGCGTGGGGGCGATGCGGGGCATGATCGAGGTCCCCCCGCCTACCCGGATCTCGAACCCGCGCACCGGGACGCCGTCAACCTCGCGCAGCTTGGGGATGAAGCCGAGGTCGTGGATGCCGGTGATCGCCCGGTCCTCGTCCGAGGCGGTGAACGCGGTCTTGAACTTCCGCGGCATCAGCTGCGTGACGGGATGGCGCACGAAGTAGCGCGCGTACGCGGCCGCGTAGGGGGTGATGTCGAAGGGCTCGTCCTCGCACACGCCGGCCCACGGGTCGCCGGTCACGTTGCGGACCGTGTTCCCGCACGCCTCGCGCGTGGAGAGCCCGGACTCGCCGATCATGCGGATCGCCTTCGCCGCGTCGGCGAGCGGGACGTGATGGAACTGGAAGTTCTGGCGCGTGGTGATGTGCCCCTTATTCAAGGGGGTATAGGTCTCGGCGAGGTCGCCGAAGGCCTCCATCTGCTCCGGGGTGACGCCACCGAACGGGAGCTTGACCCGGATCATCTGCACGTCGGGCTGGCGCTGGCCGTACACCCCCTGCTTGAGGCGGAAGCCGATGAACTTCTCCTCCGGGGTCTCGCCCTCGAGGAACTTCTGCGCCTCGTTGTCGAAGTCGTCGAACTCGCGCTCGATGATCGGGAGCACGTGCCCCGGCACGTCGTCGTAGACCTCGGGGTTCTCCAGCGAGCCCACCTTGCCCTTGCCCCGCTGCTCCTTGCCGGTGTCCTGCTCGAGCTCGGCGGGATCGGGCTTCTGCTTCTCGTCGGCCTCTCGCTTGACCGAGACTGGCTCCATCGGAACGCCTCCTCGCGGCTTGCAGACAGCTGCCTGCGAGAAACTAGCAAATCCCGACCGGGTTTTAGTTATTTCCCGCTCGCGTGCTCCGCTCCCGCGTCCGCCGCGAGCGGGTTTGCGGCTTATCGACGTTTGCGGCTAATCGACGTCGGTGCCCTCGATCAGGAACGCCACGCGCACGTGCGCCCGGAACTCGTCCAGGTTCTCGCCGCGGATCCCGGTGCTCACGATGTCGACGGCGCGGATGTTGCGAAGCGAAGACTGCGCCTGCGCCAGCGCCTGCTGCGCCGCGTCGTCGCTCGACGTCTTCGAGCTACCAACCAGCTCGATGATCTTGACTACGGCCAAGGTCTCTCCCTCCTCGTTAGGTGGAACGTCGGTGCGGGTGTTCTATCCGGTATCGGCGCTCGGCGCTAGCCCCAATTCGATCCGGGCTCCTCGCGCGCCGAGACGCCCTCGCGGAGCGCCGCCCGCTGCCACGCGCTGTGGCGCTGTGGCGTCGCCACGGGCGGGGGGGCGGTGTCGGCGAGGAAGCGCTCGATCGCGGCCGCGATCGCGGCCGCCTCCTCGCTCGAGGGCGCCGGGGTGATCGACTCGATCCTCGGGCGCGGGGGGCGGCGCTTGCCGTTGCGGCTCACGGGCGAAATCTATAGGCCGTGATGGGGCCACTCGGGGGTGCGGCCCTCCTTGAACGCTCGAGCGCCCACTGCGTGGGAGTCCCTGCGCATGAACATCGACAGGCAGGCCTCGGCCTCCTGGCGGAGCTGCTCCTCGAAGGTCCGGCCCACGTTGCGGACCAGGGTCTCCTTGTCCGAGCGGATCGCGCCTTGCGGAAGCCGCGCGATGCGGAACTCGTCCCAGTCCTCCAACCGCGTCTCCGCCGCGTCCGCGAGGTCCCATCCGGCGCAGAAGGCCTCGCCGGCGCCCGTGATCACGAGCACGAACGCATCGTCGTCGTCGCGGAACCGCCGCCACGCGTCGTGGAGCTCGGCGTTCATCTCGCGACTGACCGCGTTGCGCTGCTCGGGACGGTTGTAGGTGAGGGCGGCGACGTGCTCGTCCTGCTTGTAGGTCAGGGTGCGGTACCGCATCGGTGGTCCTTTCGCCGCTCGCTGGGTCCGCCGGACCCTATCCGCGCCAGAATCACTGCGGTGATCCCGGTCCTCGACAACGACGCGGTGCTCGCGGCGGTCGACGCGGCGACGGCGATCGAGCGCACCCGGCAGGCGTTCGAGCGCCACGCCCGGGGCGAGTGGGAGATGCCGGCGAAGGTGTATCTCGACAGCCCGCCGCACGGCGACTTCAGGGCGATGCCCGCGCGAGGGGACGGGATGGCGCTGCTCAAGTGGGTGACCTCGTTCCCCCACAACCCGGAGCGCGGGCTCCCGGTGGTGGCCGGCGCGGTCGTGCTCTCCGACGCCGCGACCGGTGAGCTGCGCGCGGTGATGGACTGCCGGGCGGTGACCTGGCTTCGGACGGGCGCGTCCGCGGCCGTGTCGGCGCAGGCGCTCGCGGCAGACGTGGCCGCCCCTGTGGGCGTGATCGGCTGCGGCGTGAACGGAGCGTGGGCGGCCCGCTGTCTCGCTGCCGCCGGGTACGGCCCCGGAGTGTGCGCGGACTCGAGCGACGGGGCGGCGCGCTCGCTCGCGGACGAGCTCGGCTGGCGGGCCGGAAGCAGGGCCGACGCCGCCTCGCAGGAGATCGTGATCACGATGACCCCGGGGGAGGAGCCGGTGGTGCTCGCCGCGGATCTGCGGGAGGGCCAGCACCTCGCGGTGCTCGGGGCCGATGCGCACGGGAAGGCCGAGGTCGAGCCGGCGGCGATCGGCCGCTGCCGGCTGTTCTGCGACGAGTGGGAGCAGGCGGCGAGCGGGGGAGAGCTCGCCGGCCCGGTGTCAGCGGGTCAGGTGAGCCGCGAGCGGGTGACGCAGCTCGGCGATGTGCTGATCGGCCGCGCCGAGGGACGCGGCGGCGGCGAGGAGATCACGCTGTTCGACTCGACCGGCCTCGCGATCCAGGACCTCGCGATCGCCGCCGCCGCGTACGACGCGTGGCGGGACGGTGCGGTCGAGGCGCAGCGCGTCGAGCTCTAGGCGCCGCTCGTACTCGTATCGCTCGTAGCGGTCGGCGTCTCCTCGGTCGGCCTCTCGTCGGCCGGCCGCAGGCTGATCACCAGCGAGACGCGCGCGTAGCTCATCAGCCCGCCGACCGCCATCGCGACCGCGCCGGCGAGCCCGATCCAGGCGCCCAGCTCGAGGCCGCGGTCGCGCGCGCCGGGGGGATCGTTGATCACCGACACGAGCACCAACACCACCGCGGCGAGCCCTAACCATGGGAGCCAGCGCCCGGCGAGGAGAGTCGCGGCTCCCCCCTCGCGGGGAAACGGGACCACGGCCGCGATCGCGACCAGCGCGAGGCCGGCGAGGACGATGTCGAGAAGCTCGAAGGCGGTCCAGGCGCTGAGCCCGTCCTCGCCCGTGAAGCGCGGCTCGTACCAGCTCAGGAACAGGCTGGCGAACAGGGCAACCGCTCCCGCCACGACCAGGACCTGTCCCGCGTTGATCCTCTCCGGCATCTCACAACCCCCTTCTCGGTCGGCTCACGGATGCCCCTGACCCGAAGGGAGTATGCCGCCCCGCGAAACGTCACGCGGGGCGGCAATCCGCAGCTAGCAGGCGGCCACGAGGTGGAAGTTGCCGTCCTCGGGCGCGCCGGCGTCGTCGCGAGTCCGAACCTCGACCCGGTTGCTGGTGTTGCCGAGCGCGGTCTGGGCGAAGCCGGGATCCTCCGTACGCGCTCCCGCTGAGCGCGACGAACACCGCGATCGCCGACATCACGTTGGCGAACGACAGCCTGCGGCGCAGGTTGCTGATCATGGTGCGGTGCGATCCGGCCGATGTCAGTTCGGTGAACCCAGCAGCGTTCGAAGCTCGGCCACGACAGATCCGGCATCCTCGGCCAGCCGCCGATGGGTGACACGGAGCACTCGGTAACCGGCGAGCTGGAGGGTCGCGTCGCGCCGGCGATCGCGCTCGAACGCAGCCCGGCCGCGGTGAAACTCGTATCCGTCGAGCTCGATCACCACTCGCTTCGCCGGCCAGAGACAGTCGACCTCGAGCCCCTCGACCGGGACGTTCACCGCCGGCTTCGGCAGCCGGGCACGGTCGCACAGCAGCAGAAACCGGCGCTCGAGCTCGGAGCGGGTCGCGGGGAGTCGGCGGTATTGGGCAAGTAGGGAATGGAGCCGCCGCGTGCCCTTCCGTCCGCGTGTCTCACAGATGCGGCTCAGCTCAGCGACATCGAGCAGTTCGCGACGGTCAGCCGCCTCGAGGGAGCGCTCGAGGCGTCGAGCCGACAGCGCCGCGGCGAGATCGAGGATCGTCGCCGATGGCGTGGTGACGGGAATGCCGTTATGAACCGTGCCGGACACGTCGAGATCGCGTCCGCGGTGAAGGATGATTCCCTGCCGTCTGTGCCTTCCAGAAGGCGCCGTGACGTGGGCGGGTCCCGGACGCCGCTCGACGATCTCCCACAGCATCCCGGCACTCGCGTGGCTGAGGACCGCACCGGCGCCGCAGGCAAGTACGGCGGCCATCCAGCGGGCGTGCGGGGTCTGGGGGTGGCCGGCGACTGCGTACACGCCGGCGTGCAGCCGGGTCAACCACCCCGAGGCGATCAGCCGCCCGATCGCGGAGCTGCTGACGCCTGCGGCAAGCAGCTGACGCCGGGCTGCCACGCCGTGTTGACGCGCCGCCAACTCCACCACCACCGCGGGTGCGCGCACTTTTTCCCGGCCCCCGGGCAAAATTGCGACCACCCGGGGAGGGTCGTCGGCCGGAGCACGCCAGTGGCTCACGAACGTGCCGTGGCCCGCGCACTAGTGCCGCTACAAAGGAATGTTCCCGTGCTTGCGCTTCGGCTGCTCGACCCGCTTCGTCTGCAGGGTGCGCAGCGCGCGGATCAGCTTCGGGCGCGTCTCGTGGGGGACGATCACGTCGTCGATGTAGCCGCGCTCGGCGGCCGAGTAGGGATTGGCGAAGCGTGCCTTGTAGTCCTCGATCAACCTCCCGCGCCGCTCGTCGGGCGTGGGGGACTCGGTGATGTCGCGCCGGAAGATGATGTTCACTGCCCCCTCCGGCCCCATCACCGCGACCTCGGCGGTCGGCCAGGCGAAGTTGAAGTCGGCGAGCATGTGCTTCGAGTTCATGACGTCGTAGGCGCCGCCGTACGCCTTGCGCGTTACCACGGTGAGCTTCGGGACCGTCGCCTCGGTGAACGCGTACAGCAGCTTCGCCCCGTGGCGGATGATCCCGCCCCACTCCTGCGAGGTCCCGGGGAGGAAGCCGGGCACGTCGCAGAGGGTCAGCAGGGGGATGTTGAAGGCGTCGCAGAAGCGGACGAACCGCGCGGCCTTCTCCGATGAGGTGATGTCGAGCACCCCCGCGAGGTGCTTGGGCTGGTTGCCGACGACGCCGATCGGGAATCCGTCGAGGCGCGAAAAGCCGACGACGATGTTCTCGGCGAAGTGCTTGTGGACCTCGAAGAAGTCGCCGTCGTCGACGATCAGCGAGATCACGTCCCGCATGTCGTACGGCTTCGAGGCGTCGTCGGGGACGATCGTGTCGAGCGCCGCGTCCTGGCGGTCGGGCTCGTCGTAGGGCTCCACCCGTGGCGGCATCTCGAGGTTGTTGAGGGGCAGGAACGACATCAGGTAGCGGACGTCCTCGAGACACTGCTCCTCGTTCTCGGCCGCGAAGTGGGCTACGCCCGACTTCGTGTTGTGGCTCATCGCCCCGCCCAGCTCCTCGAAGGTCGGCTCCTCGCCGGTCACCGTCTTGATCACGTCGGGGCCGGTGATGAACATATGCGAGGTCTCCTTGACCATGAAGATGAAGTCGGTCATCGCGGGGGAGTACACGGCGCCGCCCGCGCATGGCCCCATGATCAGGCTGAGCTGGGGGATCACGCCGGAGCACTGCACGTTGCGGACGA
>JBOGZH010000231.1:0-5579 GCA_050697095.1 Solirubrobacterales bacterium | reverse complement strand
ATGCCCCGTTCTGGCGGCTGCGAGTCTGCGCCTGGCTGCGTCCTCGGTCGCCGCAATGGCGCTGCCATTCCGACTCCCTGCGTCCTTGCCATGCTTGACTCTCGCTCGCCAGAAGCGGGCCACCATTGTCGGACGGGGCACTAGCCGCCCGACGCGGTGTCGGCGGGAATCGAAACCGCCGCCGCGGCGACGGCAAGGAGTAGCGCGAGACGCTTCAGATAGGGGACAATTGTCGGCGTGTCGTTGCGGCTGATGACTTGGTTTTACCGGAAGCTTGGGAGCTCCACCCGGCGGCATTCCTCACGGTGAACAGGCCGACCGTCCCCGCGGTCACGATGAGCACGGAGCCGGATTCGCGGCAGGCTGGGCAGCCGCCCCGGTCAGACCAGCACGCTGTAGGCTCGACCTCGATGGCGAAGGCCCCGGAGCAGGCGACCGAGGCGACGGCGGAGCACCGCGAGAGCGGAGCGGTCCATGGCGGCCGTCTCGTCGCCGGGACGCTCGCCTCGCGGGGGGTTGAGAAGCTGTTCACCCTCTCGGGCGGCCACCTGTTCTCGATCTTCGACGGCTGCAGGGACGAGGGGATCGACGTTGTCGACACCCGCCACGAGCAATCCGCGACGTGGGCGGCCGAGGGGTGGGCGAAGGCGACGCGCACCGCCGGCGTGGCCGCGCTGACGGCGGGACCCGGCGTGACCAACGGGATGAGCGCAATCGCCGGGGCGCAGCAGAACGGCTCGCCCCTCGTCGTGCTCGGCGGCCGCGCGCCCGAGATGCGCTGGGGCTCGGGCAGCCTCCAGGAGATCGACCACGTCCCCTTCGTCGCTCCCCTGACCAAGTCGGCCGAGACCGTCAAGGACACCGCGTCTATCCCCGTTGTGACCGCGCGCGCTCTCGACCGCGCTGTCGAGCTCCCGAGCGGACCGACCTTCGTCGACTATCCACTCGACGTCGTCTTCATGGAGGCCGAGGCCGAGGTCCCGGCGGCGCCCGAGCACCGTGACGCGACGCCCGCCGGCGATGCCGACCAAGCGGCCTCGCTCCTCGCCGCGGCGGAGCGCCCGGTGATCATGGCGGGGACCAACCTGTACTGGGCGCGCGGGGAGGGGGAGCTTCGCGCCCTCGCCGAGGCGCTCGGGATCCCGGTGTTCCTCAACGGAATGGGGCGAGGCTGCCTTCCGGCCGACCACGAGCTTGCCTTCAGCCGGGCGCGGGGCAAGGGCCTCAAGGAGGCCGACGTGGCGCTGGTCGTGGGGGTCCCGCTCGACTTCCGGCTCGGCTTCGGCGGCTCGTTCGGTGAGCAGACCCGCCTCCTGCAGCTCGACTCCGCGCCCAGCCGGCTGGAGGCGACGCGGCAGCCCGAGGTCGGGCTCGTCGGCGACATCGCCGCGACGCTCGCCGCGCTTCGGGAGGCCGCGCGCGCCGACGGGGGCGTCGCGGAGCGGACGAAGGGATGGGTCACCGAGCTGCGCGCGACCGAGGACGAGAAGCGCGCCGCCGAGACCGGCGATTTCGAGGACGACCGCGCCCCGCTGCACCCCCTGCGGGTGTACGCGGAGCTGCGCGAGGTGCTCGACCGCGACGCGATCGTGATCGGCGACGGCGGCGACTTCGTCTCCTACGCGGGGAGGGTGATGGAGACCCACGAGCCCGGCTGCTGGATGGATCCGGGGCCCTACGGCTGTCTCGGCGCCGGCCCGGGACAGGCGATCGGCGCCAAGGTCGCGCACCCGGAGCGCCAGGTGTGCGTGCTGCTCGGCGATGGGGCGTTCGGGTTCTCCGGCCTGGAGTTCGACACGATGGTCCGCCACGGCCTCCCGGTCGTCGGCGTGATGGGAAACAACGGCATCTGGGCGCTCGAGAAGCACCCGATGGAGTTCCTGTACGGGTACTCGATTGCCGCCGAGTTGCGCCAGGACGCCCGCTACGACCAGGTGGTCGAGGCGCTTGGCGGCCACGGGGAGCTGGTCCGCGAGCCGCGCGAGTTGCGCCCGGCGCTCGAGCGGGCCTTCGAATCCGGGAAGCCGGCGCTCGTCAACGTCCTCACGGACCCGAGCGTCGTCTACCCGCGCAAGGCGGTTTTGGCATAGGAAGCAATCCCCGCCGCCTTCCGGGCCGGTCGAGTGGTCGGTGCACAACTTCACGAAGCCCTGAGCCCGGGCCCCGTCCGCTAGCGCTTCTTCTTCCTCCCCTTCCCCTCGCCCTTGGTTCGCGGGGGGTACTTCTCGCGCTCCTCGGGGGTCATCTTGCGGATCTTCAGCGTGCCGTCCGCAACCTGCTCGCGGATCAGCGCGAGCTTCTCCTCGCGGCGCTTGCGCTGACGCCGCGCGGTCGGGCTCGTCCCCTTGGGGGGCTTCTTCGGGCTCATGACACCGGCGCCGGCGCGGCCTCGAGCGCCGCGCCGTAGAGGATGTCGTGCTCGGAGACCTCGACCTCGGAGAGGCTGAAGGCACGCATCACCTGGATCAGGATCACGATCCCGGCGACGATCGTCGGCGCCCGGCCAGGATGCATTCCAGGAACCTCGCGCCGCTCGGGGAGCGGAATCGAGGACAGCTCCGAGCACATGCGCTGGATCGAGCTGAGCGGCAACCGGTATCCGTGCACCGCCTGTGGATCGTACGGGTCGAGGTGGAGGTCAACCGCGGCAAGCGTGGTCGGCGTCCCTGCCACCGCTACACCCAGGCTCACGCCGGGTCGCTCCGGCGGGGGCAGCTCGGCGTCGATCACCCCCCGCACGTCGCCGGAGAGCGCCTCGAGCTGCGCCGCCTCGGGCGGGTCGCTCGTCAGGTAGCGCTCCGTGTGCCGCACGGTCCCGATCTGAAGCGAGGCCCAAAAGATCACCTCGGGGCCCGACCCGACGATCAGCTCGCTGCTCCCCCCGCCGATGTCGACCACCAGCGTGCCGTCGACGTCGCGGCGCTCGCAGCACGCGCCGCGGTAGGTGAGCCGGGCCTCCTCCTCGCCGTCGAGGATTCGCGAGTCGAGCGCGAAGCGCTCCCGAAGCTCGGCGAGGAACGCGTCGGCATTCTGCGCGTCGCGGACGGCTGAGGTCGCGATCGCGACCACGCGGTCGGCGCCGAGGCTCTCGTAGCCCTGGATGTACTCGCCGACCGTCTCGCACACCTCCTCGATCGCGTCCGAGGAGAGCTGGCCGGAGAGGTCGACGCCCCTGCCGAGCCCGGTGACCCGGGTGCGCCGCTCGACCTCGCCGAGGCGGCCGTCGACGACGTCGGCGACCAGGAGCCGGGTCGAGTTCGTGCCCATGTCGACGACCGCGATCCTCGTTGCGCCATCCGGGCGGTGGGAAGCCGGCTCCACGAGGCAATGCTATTGGTCCGCGCGGCCCCCAAACGGCGCGGCGCCGCTCTCTACACTCGTCCTCCCGTGAGCGCCGTACGCGGATTTGCAAGGGTCATCCGCGGCCGGGCCGGCGTCGCCGCGATTGTCTGTCTGGGGATCGCCTGGGGCCTCCTGATGCACTCCATGGGCTGGGCCCAGTCGGCCTACCACGCCCAGGTGCGCGCGCTCGCCGACGGGACGGCGAGGATCGACCGCTGGCACTGGGAGACCCAGGACAAGGCGTGGGTGGACGGGCATTTCTACTCGGTCAAGGCGCCGGGGCTGGCGGCGCTGACGCTGCCGGCCTACCTCGGGCTCGACGCGATCGGCGCCCGGGAGCTCGCCCGCGAGGGCGCGGCCAACGCCCGGGCCGCCGACTACCCGCGCTGGACGTTCGAGGCAGGGGCCCGGCCGCCCTTCGAGCAGTACGGGTACAGCACGAGCCGGGCTCACAGGGTGTGGGACCGGGTCGAGGCGGGGGCGCCGATGATCTGGGCCCTGACGCTGGTCGGCGCGGTGATCCCCGCGGTCTTGCTGTTGCTGTTGGTGCGCTGGGTCGCGGATCGGATCGAGCCCGGCTACGGCGCCGCGGCCGCGATCACGCTCGGGCTGGGCACGATCGTGATGACCTTCGCATCGGAGTACATGGCGCACGCGGTCGCGGCGGCGCTGGGGTTCGCGGCGTTCGCGCTGCTCTTCCGGGAGCGGGAGGGCCCGGCGCGCCTCGGCCTCCTCGGCGCAGCCGGGCTGCTCGCCGGGCTAGCCGTGAGCTTCGAGTACCCGCTCGGGCTCGTCGCGGTTGTCCTGTTCGCGTACGCGCTCGCCCGCCCTGGTCGGGTGCGGCGCGGCGCCGCGTTCGCGGCCGGTGCGGTCGCCGGCGCCGCGCCGACGCTGCTCTACAACCTGTGGTCGCTCGGGTCTCCGCTGCGGTTCGCCTACGGCGACGCGATCGTCAGGTCGGGGACCACGGGCCACGCCGAGGTGGGGCTGAACGACGACGGCCTGTTCGGGATCACCGTGCCCAGCCTCGACTCCGGGTTCGACCTCCTGGTGGCGGGCCGCGGCCTGCTGACGCTTACCCCGGTGGTCGTGATGGCACTCGTCGGCGTGGTCCTCATGCACCGCCGGGGTCGCGTCGCCGAGGCCCGGGCGATCGGAGCGATCGCCCTCCTCTACTTCGTCTACAACGCGGGATACTGGCTGCCCTTCGGCGGTGGCACCCCCGGGCCGCGCTTCATGATCCCCGCGCTGCCGTTTCTCGCGGTCGGGCTGGCCGTCGCGTACAGGCGCGCGGCGGCGCTGACGCTCGCGCTCGCGATCCCCTCGGTCGCGTTCATGGTCGTGGCCGCCCTCACCTTCCCGCTGATCGGCGAGAACGGGACCGCGATCTGGGTCGAGCGGTGGCGGCTCGGCAGCCTCGAGCACACCCTGCTGACGGCGTTCGGGGTCCGCGAGGCGTGGGTCGCGATCGCCCCCGTGCTGCTCGCGGCGCTCGCCGCGCTGGTGCTCGCGGTGGTGGCGACGCCGCAAACGCGGATCGGGGACGTGCGCCCGGCGCTCGCCGCGACGCTCGCCTGGGCTGGCGTCTCCATCCTCGGCCCGGAGCTCGCCGGCGATTTCGTCGTCCCCCTCGACGGCGACCGGGACGCGGTGAAGCTCGTCGTCCTCGCCGCCGGCGCCTCCGTGCTGACGCTGCTCGTGCTCCGCTACTTCGAGCGCCGCGCCGAGCGCGCCGGGCGCTCGCCGGGCCCCGAGCCGGTGCGGATCTCGTAGAAGATCACGTCGCCCTCGGGGCGCCGGACCACTCCGAGCCCCCGGACCGGTCGCTCGGGCGCACGCTCCCAGGGCGTTCCGGCGACTCGCCTCGGGTGGATCACGACGCTTCGCACCCCCAGCCGGCGCAGGAACGCGACGCTGCGGGGGTCGGGGAAGCGGCGCGCGCGCCGGATCGCGTCCGCGGTGAACACGGGGTTGGTGCTCGAGCGCCCGTTCACCATGTCGGGCAACCCGTCGCTCGACCACAGCAGGTAGCGGCGGTTGTCCTCGGGGCGGTGCGCCGGGAGGTGGAGCTGCGGGGCGGCGATCGCGGAGATGTCGGCGGGGGGTGGGGGCGGGGGCGGCTGGGCCTGGTCGTCGAAGGGGTCGAAGGGGAGCCCGCGACCCTCGACGACGATCGCGAGCGCGAGCAGCGCCGCGACCGCGATCGGCGCGCCGTGCGCGGGAGCCCTCGCGGCAGC
>JBOGZH010000230.1:0-3758 GCA_050697095.1 Solirubrobacterales bacterium | reverse complement strand
TCGGCGCGCTCGCGCGCGACCGCCTGATCGAGTCGCGGCTCACCCCGAACGCGATCTCGATGACCGGGCTCGCACTCAACATCGCCGCGGCGGTGCTGATCACCCAGCGGCTCTTCTTCCTCGCCGGCGTGGCGTTCATCGTCGGCTCGATCATGGACACGCTCGACGGGCGCTACTCGCGGATGTCGGGCAAGGGGACCCTGTTCGGGGCGTTCCTCGATTCCACGCTCGACCGGATCGAGGAGGGAGTCGTCCTCACCGCGGTAGCGTGGTACTTCGCCGACTCGGGCGACGAGATCGCCGCGGCCGCGTGCGTGCTCGTCGTGCTCGGCTCGCTGATGGTCTCCTACACGCGCGCCCGCGCCGAGGCGCTCGGCGTGGAGTGCAAGGTGGGGCTCGCGACCCGGCCCGTCAGGGTGGTGCTACTTTCGGCCGGTCTAGTCTTCGCGAAGGGCGCCGGCGTGTTCGACGTCGAGCTGCTTGCCCCGGCGATCTACGTGATGGCCGTGCTCACGGCGATCACCGTCGCGCAGCGGGTGTGGCACGTTCGGCGCGAGCTGTCGGCGCTCGAAGGAGCCGGCACGGGAGGCGCGACCGAAGCTGAGATGTAACCGGGCATCGGCTCGGGTGTGAATTCACAGCCAACCGCGAGAGGAGCCTTCCGATGAGCACCACCGACGGAGCGAAGAGCAACGGGAAGCGCGCCGCCGACGAGAAGGTCCGCGTCGCGATCGTCGGCGTGGGCAACTGCGCCAGCTCGTTCGTTCAGGGGGTCACCTACTACCGCGACGCGGACCCGGCGGAGCAGGTGCCCGGACTGATGCACGTGGATCTCGGCGGCTACCACGTGGGCGACATCGAGTTCACGGCCGCCTTCGACATCGACGCGGACAAGGTCGGCAAGGACCTGTCGGAGGCGATCTTCGCGGGGCAAAACAACACGGTCAGGTTCTCCGACGTCGCGCCCCTCGGGGTTCCCGTCCACCGCGGGATGACCCACGACGGGCTCGGTAAGTACCTGAAGGAGAAGATCGAGAAGGCGCCCGGCGAGACCGACGACATCGTGGGAATCCTCCAGGAGACGAACACCGACGTGCTCGTCTGCTACCTCCCGGTCGGATCCGAGGAGGCGACCAAGTGGTATGTCGAGCAGGCTCTGGAGGCCGGCGTCGGGTTCGTCAACTGCCTCCCGGTGTTCATCGCCCGCGAGGACTACTGGAACAGGCGCTTCCTCAAGGCCGGCCTGCCGATCATCGGAGACGACATCAAGTCCCAGGTCGGCGCGACGATCGTCCACCGCCAGCTCGCACGCCTGTTCGAGGACCGCGGCGTGAAGATCGAGCGCATGAGCCAGCTCAACGTGGGCGGGAACATGGACTTCTACAACATGCTCGAGCGCGAGCGGCTGGAGTCGAAGAAGATCTCCAAGACACAGGCCGTGACCTCGATCGTCTCCGAGGACATCGCGGACGAGAACGTCTACATCGGCCCATCCGACTACGTGCAGTGGCTGGGGGACCGCAAGTGGGCGCACATCAGGCTCGAGGGCCGCTCCTTCGGCGACGTGCCGCTGACCGTCGAGCTGAAGCTCGAGGTCGTCGACTCGCCGAACTCGGCTGGGATCGTGATCGACGCCGTGCGGATCATCAAGCTCGCGCTCAACAACGGTGTCGCCGGCGAGCTCGACGGCCCGTCCAGCTACCTGATGAAGTCGCCGCACACCCAGCGACCCGACCCGGCGGCGCGCGACATGACCGAGGAGTTCATCGCGGAGCACGCGCGCGGTTCAGAAGCGCCGGCCCCGAAGCCGGCTGCCGCAGAGGCGGAGCCGAAGACCGGCTCGTAGGAGGACGGGCGGCGCTCAGAAGCTGACCGCGCCGTCGCCTTCCAGGCGGCGAGCTCGAGCAGCGTTCCGTCTGCTTGGTCCTATGCTGCGCGGGTGCCTGAGCAACGCCTCTCGATCGCTCACGTCACTCCTCATCCCTGGGGGCCGCACCACGAGGTGAACGACTTCGTGGAGCGGGTCGGCGCGGAGCTAACCGACCGGGGGCACAGGGTCGTGATCGCGGCGCCCTCGGACTCGCGGCGCGCGATCAGGGACTCCCGCCGGGCGATCCGCGCCGCGCGCGAGAAGCCCGGGTCGATCTTCAAGGGCGGCGGCGACGGCGCACCCGTGCTGGCCGTCGGCCAGGGGATACCGATGCCGCGCGGCCCCCGCCCCCGTGCCGCGCCCGTGCCGCTCGACGTCAGCCGCAGCCTGGACCAGCTTCTCGAGGGCGTTCCCTTCGACATCGTTCACGTGCACGATCCGTTCGCGCCCAGCACCTCCTCGACGGCGCTTCGTCACTCGCGCTCGCTCAACGTGGGGAGCTTTCACGAGCCGACCGAGCGCCTCCTGTCGACCCAGGTCGCGCGGCCCCTGGTCGAGATCTTCTTCGGGCGCCTGGACGCCAGGACGGCCAGCTACGAGGGGACGGCCGAGCTCGTGGAGCGCTATTTCCCCGGCACCTACGAGCTCGTCAAGCCCGGCGCGGACGACACGGACGGCGCGAGGCCGCGGGCCGCGGAGGAGCCGATCAGGATCGCGTTCTGCCTGCACGAGGAGCGTGGCGCCCTGCGGCTCTTCCTCCGCGCGCTGCGCCGCCTCCCGCCGGAGCCCGGCTGGGAGGCGGTGGTGTGGGCCGAGCGCACGCCCGATTCGCTGACGCCGTTGAGCCGCCGCCTCCGCGAGCGGGTGCGCGTCACCGGCCCCGCCGAGCTCTCGCCCGACGAGCTGATCGCGAGCGCCGACGTGCTCTGCGTCGCCTCCGGGGGATCGCTGCCGGCACCCGGGCTCGTCCGCCAGGCGCTCGCATCGGGGGCGGTGCCGGTGGTCTCGCACGTCGGGATCTACGAGGAGCTGGTCAAGGATGGCGAGCTCGGTCTGCTGTTCCAACCGGGCGACGCGATCACCCTCGCCGGGCAGCTCGCACGGCTGATCGCCGAGCCCGAGTTGCGCGAGCAGCTCCGCCGCGGCGCCTCCGACGCGGTCGGAAGCTGGTCGGAGACCGCTGAGCGCCTGGAGGAGATCTACCGGCGGGTCTGCGCGCTGCGCCACGACCCCCGCGGGGAGCCCGCGATCCGGAGGCGCCTCGCGTCCAGGCGGGCGATCCAGTGCGATCTCCATATGCACACCGACCACTCGCCGGACTGCGCCACTCCGGTCGAGGTGCTGCTCGAGACCGCTCGCGACCGCGGGCTCGGCGCGATCGCGATCACCGATCACAACGAGATCTCCGGTGCGCTCGAGGCGCGCGAGCTGGCGGAGGGCATGGACGGGCTCCTGGTCATCGTCGCCGAGGAGGTGAAGACAGCGGAGCAGGGAGAGGTGATCGGCCTCTTCCTCGAGGAGAAGATCCCGCGCGGGATGTCGATGGCCGAGACGATCGCCGAGATCCGCCGGCAGGGAGGGCTCGTGTACGTGCCGCACCCCTTCGACAGGCTGCACTCGGTGCCCGACTACGAGCACCTGCTCGAGTTCGTGGACCAGATCGACATCATCGAGGTGTTCAACCCCCGGATCGCCTTCTCGGCCTTCAACGAGGAGGCGGAGCGGTTCGCGGCCAAGTATCGGATCGTCCCCGGGGCCGGCTCCGACAGCCACGTCGCCCAGGGCCTGGGGAGCGTCCGCATCCGGCTCAGCGAGTTCGAGGGCCCGGACGAGTTCCTGGAGGCGATGCGCGACGCGGACATCATCCACAAGCACAAGAACCTGATCT
>JBOGZH010000229.1:0-2618 GCA_050697095.1 Solirubrobacterales bacterium | reverse complement strand
TCCTTGCCATGCTTGACTCTCGCTCGCCAGAAGCGGGCCACCATTGTCGGACGAGGCACTAGGAGCAGCTGAGGCCGCACGTACACTTGTTCTAGTGGCGGCCTCGAGCAAGATCGTCGTCTCCGGCGCCCGGGCGCACAACCTCAAGGGCGTCGATCTCGAGCTGCCGCGAGATTCCCTGATCGTCGTAACCGGGCTGTCGGGGTCCGGCAAGTCGAGCCTCGCGTTCGACACCATCTACGCCGAGGGCCAGCGTCGCTACGTCGAGTCGCTGTCCGCGTACGCGCGGCAGTTCCTCGGCCAGATGGAGAAGCCCGACGTGGACTCGATCGAGGGCCTCTCGCCGGCGATCTCGATCGACCAGAAGACCACCTCACGCAACCCGCGCTCGACGGTGGGGACGGTGACCGAGATCTACGACTACCTGCGCCTCCTTTGGGCGCGGATCGGCAAGCCCCACTGCCACAAGTGCGGGGCCCCGATCACGGGGCAGTCGGTGGAGCAGATCGTCGACAACGTGATGACGCTTCCCGAGGGGGCGCGGTTCATGGTCATGGCGCCCGTGGTTCGGGGGCGCAAGGGCGAGTACGGGAAGCTGCTGGAGGAGATCCGCGGGCAGGGGTACGCGCGGGCGCTGATCGACGGCGATCTGCGCCGCCTCGACGAGCCGATCGAGCTCGACAAGAAGTACAAGCACGACATCTCGGTCGTCGTCGACCGGCTGGTGATGAAGTCCGATCTTCGCAAGCGGCTCGCCGACTCGGTCGAGGCCGCGACGGGGCTCGCGGACGGGATCGTCGAGGTTGACCTGGTCGACGGGGCGGGACCGAACGGCGACGGGGCCACCGCGAAGCAGGAGGGGGACTCGAAGCGTCCCAGCGCCGCGAAGGGAGTCGGGAGCGCGCAGTCGGACGGCCGGATGGTGTTCTCCGAGCAGTTCGCGTGCCTGAAGTGCGGCACCTCGATCCCCGAGCTCGAACCGCGGATCTTCTCCTTCAACTCGCCGCACGGCGCCTGCGAGCGCTGCCACGGGCTCGGGTTCCAGCGGGTGATCGATCCGGAGCTGCTCGTCCCCGACCCGACCCTCTCGATCTCCGAGGGCGCGCTTCAGCCCTTCACGCGCTCGGCCTCGCGCTACCACCGCCGTCTCTTCCAGGCGGTCGCCGAGAGCAAGGGCATCGACCTCGACACGCCGTGGCAGGACCTCCACAAGAAGGACCGCGACGTGATCCTCGAGGGGACCGGGGACCTGCGCCACGACGTCCGCTACCGCAACCGCTACGGGCACCAGCGCCGTTACACGGTCCGCTTCGGCGGCATCCTGGCGGAGCTCGAGCGCCGCTACCGCAACACCGATTCGGACAAGACGCGGGAGCGGATCGAGCTGTGCATGTCCCTGCGCCCGTGTCCCGACTGCGGCGGGGCCCGCCTTCGCCCGGAGAGCCTCGCGGTCACGGTCGGCGACCTCTCGATCTACGACTACACGCGCTTCTCGGCGGCCGCGGCGCTGGAGTGGATCGAGGCGCTGGAGCTGACGGAGACGGAGCAGGCGATCGCGCGCCTGATCGTGCGCGAGATCGCCGAGCGGCTCAGGTTCCTCGACGCGGTCGGGATCGGCTATCTGTCCCTCGAGCGGGCCGCCTCGACGCTGTCGGGCGGTGAGGCGCAGCGGATCAGGCTCGCGACCCAGATCGGGTCGAGCCTCGTCGGCGTGCTGTACATCCTTGACGAGCCCTCGATCGGCCTCCACCATCGCGACAACCGCAAGCTGATCTCGACCCTGGAGCGGCTGCGCGACCTCGGCAACACCGTGATCGTCGTCGAGCACGACGAGGGCACGATTCGCTCCGCCGACCATGTAGTCGACCTCGGCCCGGGCGCCGGCGAGCACGGGGGAGAGGTGGTTGCGGAGGGCACGCCGGCGGCGATCACGCGCGCGCCGGGCTCTCTCACCGGCAAGTACCTGAGCGGAAAGTGCGAGATCCCGGTCCCCGAGCGCCGGCGGGCGGCGCGCGGGGAGCTGATCGTCAAGGGCGCGCGCCAGCACAACCTGACGGGGATCGACGTCGCGATCCCCCTGCGGACGTTCTGCTGCGTGACCGGCGTCTCCGGCTCCGGCAAGTCGACGCTCGTGAACGAGATCGTCTATCCGGCGGTGGCGAACCGCCTCCATCGGGCGCGGCTGCGGCCGGGCGCGCACGACGGCCTCCAGGGGCTGAAGCAGATCGACAAGATCATCGCCATCGACCAATCGCCGATCGGGCGCACGCCGCGCTCCAACCCCGCCACATACACCGGCGTCTTCGACCACATCCGCAAGCTGTACTCCCAGACCCGGGAGGCAAGGGCGCGCGGGTACGAGCCGGGGCGGTTCAGCTTCAACGTCAAGGGCGGGCGGTGCGAGGTGTGTCGCGGGGACGGGCAGATCAAGATCGAGATGCACTTCCTCCCCGACGTCTACGTCCCGTGCGAGCAGTGCCACGGCCGGCGGTACAACCGCGAGACGCTCGAGATCCGCTTCAAGGGCAAGACGATCGCCGACGTGCTCGACATGTCCGTCGAGGAGGCGTGCGAGTTCTTCGCCCACATCCCGAAGATCAACCGCCGCCTGCGGACGC
>JBOGZH010000228.1:0-2081 GCA_050697095.1 Solirubrobacterales bacterium | reverse complement strand
CAGCAGCACCGTGACCGGCAGCTTGCGCTTGCGGTCGATGCGCGCATACACGCGGCCCTTCTTGTCGATCTCGAGCTCGAGCCAGGAGCCGCGGGCCGGCATCAGGTTGGCGATGAAGACCTGCTTCTCGCGGTCCTTCGGCTCCATCACGTAGGCGCCCGGCGAGCGCACGAGCTGGGTCACCACCACGCGCTCGGTGCCGTTGATGATGAACGTGCCGCGGTCGGTCATCCACGGGAAGTCGCCCATGAACACCGACTGCTCCCGGATCTCACCCGTCTCGCGGTTCTGGAACGCGACCTTGACCGTGAGCGGACGCGAGTAGGTCATGTCCTTCTCGCGACACTCGCCCACGGAATGGGGCGGGTCCTCGAACTTGAACTCGCCGAACACGATGGCGAGGTTGCCTGTGTAGTCCTCGATCGGCGAGATGTCGTCGATCGTCTCCCGCAGCAGTCCCTTCTTCGGATCGGTCAGCTCCGCGAACGACCGGCGCTGAATGTCGATCAGGTGGGGGACTTCAAGCGGGTTCTCGAGGCGTGAAAAGCTCCTTCGGGTAACGGGGGCAGCGTTGACTCGGGCCAACTCGGCGACTCCTCAGTTGGTCGGTGATGGGGGCGAGACTGCGCGAGAAATCTGGGCAGCAGTGCTCAATGGCGCGCGACCGTAGAAAATATCACACGCGCACCCACGCACGCAAACGCAGGTGCCCGCGCAGCGTGCGTGAGCTGAACTTCGACAGAGGACGTTAGCAGCCGGTGCAGCCTATTTCAGCTCGACTTCGCCGCCGGCCTCCTCGAGCTCGGACTTCAGCTTTTCGGCCTCGTCGCGCTCCAGGCCCTCCTTGACGGGCTTCGGCGCCCCGTCCACGAGCGCCTTCGCCTCCTTGAGCCCGAGGCCGGTTGCCGCGCGCACGGCCTTGATCACCTGGATCTTCTTCTCGCCGGGGCCGGTCAGTACCACGTCGACGGTGGTCGCCTCCTCGGCGCCGGCGCCATCCTCGTCCGCGCCGACGGCGCCCGCCGGAGCCGCGGCCGCAACGGCCGCCGCCGAGACGCCGAACTCCTCCTCGAGCGCCTTGATCCGCTCCGAGAGCTCGAGGACCGAGATGCCCTTCAGCTCCTCGATCCACTCCTCGGTCGTCATCTCACTCTTGGTTGCCATTCCTTACTCCTCTTTCTGCTCGTTCGTTGAAGGATTTGGGGGGCTATGGGCCCCATAAGTCCTCAGTGGTCGCCTTCCTCGGCCTCAGACGCCTCAGCCTCGGCCTCCGCCTGCTCCTCCTCCTCGCTGCCTTCGGCCGATCCCGCCTCGCCCTCCGGGACCTCGGACTCGTCCGCCCCGGGCTCCTCCGCCTCACCCTGAACCAGGCCCTGCTCCTGTATCTGGCGGAGCTGGCTCGCGAGGCCGGCGAGCATCCCGTTCAGCCCCCGGGCGACGCCGGTGATCGGGCTGGCCACGGCGCCGAGGAGCTGACCCTGGAGCACCTCGAGGCCGGGAAGCCGGGCGATTCGCTTGAACTGGTCCGGGTCGAGCGGAGCGCCGTCCATGATCCCGCCCTTGTACGTGGGGGCGTCGTGCTCGCGCGCGAAATCGGCGATCGCCTTCGCGGCGGTGACGGGGTCGCCCTTGACCAGGGTCAGGGCGGTGGGCCCCTCGAACATCTCCTCGAGCTCATCCGTCCCGGCGCTCTCGGCGGCGCGCTTCGCGAGCCGGTTCTTGACGATCCGGAAGGTGGCGTCCGACTCGGCGAGCTTCGCGCGCAGCTCCGCCGCCTCGGGGACGCCGATCCCGCGATAGTCGACGGCGAAGATTGCTCCCGCGCCCGAGAGCTGGGCCGCGATCTCCTCTACGACTGCTGCTTTCTCTTCTCTGTTCATATGAAAAGCCCGCACGCGGCGGGCTCGGACGGGATTCCGCGCTCCGCCTGCACCGGTCTTCTGGCTCCAGGCCCGCCGGTGGTCTCGGGCTGGCGTTCGTTGTGTCTCTGGATAGTAGACACCCGGCCGCGGTGTGTCCGCGGCCGATTCGTCCGGCTCGAGCAAGCCAGCGACGCGGCCCGGCCGCGCATTGTGCGCGGC
>JBOGZH010000227.1:0-2997 GCA_050697095.1 Solirubrobacterales bacterium | reverse complement strand
CTAGCGGCGCCGTCGAGGGTCAGTCGGGGTCCGGGAACCCGTACAGAGCGGCCGGATTGTGCTCTGCGATCGCCCGCGCGGCGTCGCCGTCGGCGGCCGCCTCGAGGAGGCGCATCGGATCAGGGGTCGCCATGTCGAACGGAAGGTCGGTGCCCATCACCACGCGGTCGGCGCCGGCTCGGTCGATCAGATAGCCGAGGGCGGCAGGCTCGTGGGTGATGATGTCGAAGAAGAGCCGGTCCCGGTATGCCCACGGGTTGCTGGGCGCGTCCGCGAGCTCGGGCCGGACGGTGCGAGCGTGGCGCAGGCGGCCGACCTGGTAGGGAAAGTAGCCGCCGCCGTGCAGCAGCACGATCCGAAGGGCCGGATGGCGGTCGAGGAGCCCCGAGACGATCAGTCGCTCGATCGCGATCGTCGTCTCGAAGAGGAAGCCGAGCACGTTCTCCAGGTAGTAGGCGTCGAGCGCCGGGTTGCGCTCGCCGTATGCGGGGTGCAGGGTGACCGGGAGGCCGAAACGCTCCGCGGCATCCCAGAACGGCTCGAAGTGGGGCTCGTCGAGGCGGCGCCCGTCGACGGCGGTGCCGATCTCCGCCCCAACGCAGCCGGCCGCGACGGCATCCTCCAGGACCGCGACGGCTCGCTCCGGCTCCTGCATCGGGACCGTGGCGAGCCATCGCAGGCGCTCGGGAGCCTCGGCGCAGAACTCGGCCAGCCCACGGTTGACCGCCCGCGCCATCTGCTCGCCGGCGGCGGCGTCGACGTGGTAGTAGAACAGCGGCGGGGCGACGGAGACGACGGCGGCCTCGAGGCCCTTGGACTCCAACTCGGCGAGCTTCGGCCTCGGCTCCACGAACGAGGGGACGATCTCGAAATCGACGTGGAGCCCGCCGCTCCACCTGCGTCCCTCGAGCTGCACTCCATAGACGGGATCGGTTCGCAGCAGCTCCAGCGCCGCCTCCGGCATCACGTGGTTGTGGACGTCGATCCTGATCTCGGGCCCCGATCGGTCGCTCCGGTGACACACCACCAGCGCGTTAGTGATGCTATTGAAACGAGGCGGAAACCGGGAGCTTCGTAGCGGGGCGACTTCCGGCGGGCGCAAACTGGCACCAGCGTCCGTGACATCGGATAGCATTGCTTACTGTCGTGGTCCCCAGTGTTAGTGCCATTAGCGAGCGTCCGATCCGGCTGTCCCGTCGCGCCTTGGCCTTCGCACGATGACCAAGGGCGCCCCCACAGCCCCCGCCGTGCGCCGGCGAAAGCGCAAGGGTCAGTCCGCCGCGGACCGGGTCGGCGAGCGCGTGGCCAGCTACCGCAAGGACCGCCATCTGAAGGTCTCCGAGCTGGCCCGGACGGTCGGGGTATCGCCGAGCCTGATCAGCCAGATCGAGCGCGGCCAGTCGCAGCCGTCCGTCGCGACGCTGTTCGCGCTCGCCGAGTCGCTGGATGTGCCCGTGGACGCCTTCTTCGTCAAGGAAGGCAACTCGGGGGAGGTCGCCGAGGCGAAGCCGAGGCCCGCGAAGGCCGAGGTGACGGAATCGGGGGTGTCCGCGAAGGACGCCGCGCCGGCGCAGCGCTACCTGGTCCGTCGCGACGCCCGCGCCGCGATCAGCATCGAGGGCGGGGTCCTTTGGGAGCGACTGACGCCCGAGACCCTGCCCCACGTCGACTTCCTCGAGCTCACCTACGAGCCGGGCGCGGAGTCGAACCCGGAGCTGTACCGGCACCCGGGGAGCGAGATGGTGCTCGTGCTCACCGGGCGGTTCGACATCTACGTCGGCTTCGAGCGCTACGAGCTCAACGCGGGCGACAGCATCCACTTCCCGTCGACGTTCCCGCATCGATACGTGAACCCGACCGACGAGGTCGCGCACGCCGTGACCGTGATCCTTCACGACGGCGAGCGCCAGCCTCCCGCGGAGGGGGATCAGCGCAGGCCGTGACGCCAGCGCCGCCATGATCGGCATGGCGGTGCGTGAGTACGGCGAGCCGCTCGAGCCGATCGAGTTGCCCGAGCCCGAGCTGCGGCCCGGATACGCCGTTCTCGACGTGCTCACCTGCGGCGTCTGCTTCACGGATCTCAAGACGTCGCGCGGCCGGATGCCGTACAGCGACCGGCTCGAGCTGCCGCACGTCCCCGGGCATGAGATCTGCGCCCGCGTCGTTCGCGCCGACCCGCCCGTGCTGGACCCCGGTACCGTGGTCGTCGTCTACCACCTGTGGCCGTGCGGGCGCTGCGGGCGCTGTCGGGCCGGCGTCGAGCAGCTCTGCCAGGACCCTCAGGGCTGGACCGGGTTCATGACCCCGGGCGGCTTCCAGCAGCGACTCGCCGTCCCGATCGACCGTCTGACCGTAGTCCCGCCCGAGATCGACCCGGTGCACGCGGCGCCGCTCACCTGCGCGATAGGGACCTCCTACCGCGCGGTGATCACTCGCGGCGGCGTCCGCGCCGGCGACACGGCGCTCGTGATCGGCCTCGGCGGGGTCGGTATTCATGCATTGCAGATCGCATCCGCCGTCGGAGCCCGGGCGATCGGGATCGACGTCTCGGCCCGCCCGCGCGAGGTCGCCTCGGAGCTCGGCCTCGAGGCGCTCACGGGCGACGATCCAATCACTGAGGAGCGAGTCGTCGAGGCCTCCGGGGGGGACGGGGTCGACGTCGCGATCGACACGGTCGGCGACGACGCCACCCTCGCGCAGGCCTTCCGCCTCGTCAGGCCGGCCGGCCGCATCGTGGGCGTCGGGTACTCGGTCGCCTCGACGCTCGGGGGGGTGCCGACGGCGCGTTTCGTGCTCGAGGAGGTGGAGCTGGTCGGCTCCCGCTACGTCGCCCGCGATGAGCTCGAGCGGGCGGTTCGCCTCGTCGCGTCCGGCCAGGTCCGCCCCGTGATCGATCGCGTGCTGCCGCTCGAGGGGGCGAACGAAGCGCTGACGGCGCTCGAGGACGGTGACGTCGTCGGCCGCGTGGTGCTCGAGGTCGCGGGGGGCGGTTAGCCG
>JBOGZH010000226.1:0-3504 GCA_050697095.1 Solirubrobacterales bacterium | reverse complement strand
GAAGAACCGCTTCTGGCTCACCCCGGAGGGGCTCTCGCTCGACGCCGGGCCGTTCGTCGCGGCGATCGAGTACGCGACGGGAAGGGAGGCCGTGGTGGTCGGAAAGCCGTCGCGGTCGTTCTTCGAGCTGGTTGTCGAGGACCTCGGCGTGGAGGCGGCCGCCGCGGGGATGGTCGGCGACGACGTGGAGACCGACGTCGAGGGCGCGATCCGCGCCGGGCTGGCGGGGGTGCTCGTGCGGACGGGCAAGTACCGGGAGGAGTTCGTGCGGGCCTCGGGCATCGAGCCGACCGCTACCGTCGATTCGATCGCCGACGTCCCCGGGCTGCTCGGGAGCTGAGGGGGATGTCCGCCTGGGACTCGGACGGTCGCCGGTTCACCGCCGAGCGCGACGGCCAGACGCTCGCCGGGGAGACGATCGGAGAGGGCCCGGCGGTGATCCTCCTGCACGGGGTGACGGCAAGCCGGCGCTACGTGGTCCACGGGTCGAAGCTGATCCCGCGCAAGGGCCTGCGCGCGGTCGCGTTCGACGCGCGAGGCCACGGCGACTCGAGCCCGGCGCCCGACGGGGCCGGCTACACCTACGACGAGATGGTCTCCGACCTCGACGCCGTGATTGACGCCCAGGCGGGGGAGGGGGCGGTGGTGCTCGCCGGCCAGTCGATGGGCGCGCACACGGTCGCCGCGTACGCGCTCCGCCGTCCGGAGCGCCTCGCCGGCGTGGTCGTGATTGGGCCGGCGTACCCGGGGCTACCGACGTCGGAGGAGGTCCTCGCGAGCTGGGATGAGCTCGCCGACGGGCTGGAGCGCGGCGGCGTCGACGGCTTCCTCGCCGCGTACGAGGCCCACGGCCTGGACCCCGAGTGGCGCGACACGCTGATCAGGATCACGCGCGAGCGGCTCCGCACACATCGCCATCCCGAGGCGGTGGCGGAGGCGATCCGCGAGGTACCGCGCGACGTCCCGTTCGACGGGCTGGAGGAGCTCGAGTTCCTCGATCTCCCGGCGCTGGTGGTCGCGAGCCACGACGAGGCCGACCCCGGCCACCCGCACGCGGTCGCCGAGGCGTACGCGGCCCGGCTGCCGAACGCGCGGCTGATCAGCGAGGACGAGGGACAGTCGCCGCTCGCGTGGCAGGGCGGGCGGCTGTCGCGCGAGATCGTGCGATTCTGCGAGCAGGCCGAGGTGGCGGAGCGTCTGCGTGCCTAGTTATGGAGACCGGCCGATATCCGGCCATACGTATGCTTCCTGACGCGATGGCGATCGACGAGGGACACGCGATTCACTACACGGCGGTCGAGCGCGGGACGCCGGTGTACGGCTCGGACGAGGTCCGGGTCGGGAAGGTCGACGAGGTGGTCGACAACTACCGCGAGCACATCCTCGACGGGATCGTGCTCGAGATGAACGACGGGGAGCTGCGGTTCGCGGACGGCCCGGAGGTGCAGCGCACCTTCGAGCGGGCCGTGTTCCTGAACATCAGCTCGGAGGAGGCCGCCGAGCTGCCGCCTCCGGAGAAGGCGCCGGGGATGTTCCGGCCGCGCCGCTCATCCGGCCGCCTGGGGCGCCTGTTCGGCGGCGGCTGGAAGCGGCAGTAGGTTACGCGCGTCGCTTGAGGTCGCTCTCAGGCGGCTACTTGACATAAGAAGCCTTATAGGGCGCACAGCGTGCGCGAACTCGATTCGCGCGATCGAGGCTGGTGTGACCCCGCCCCTACCCGCGCTTCTTGACGAACGTCTTCGCCTGCCTGCGCACGAGGCTCGTGAGGTCCCCGAGCGCGATGTTTCCGTCCACGAGGTGGAGGCCGAAGGAAGGCGGCACCGGGTTCAGCCGCGGTGCGCCGGGCGCTCCGGCGATCTGAAGCACGTTCGCGTCGTCGGCGGACGAGCATTGCCCGGAAAAGGCTCCCGGGTACTCGATCCAGGGCGTCGAGACGCTCGGCGTGGGCAGGCCGAGCGCGGCGATCGCCCCTGCGATCGTCCCCGGCGCGAACGGCTCGCTCGGCCGGATCGTGTCGAGCGGAGCGGAGCCGCCGCCCAGCGCCGCGGGGTTCGTGCACAGGACCTCCCTGCCCGGCTCCGATGTCCGTCCGAAGACGGCGTTCGCGGGCACCGGCCCGTTGAAGGTCGAGAACGCGACCACGCACCCGAGCTGCTTCCTCGACCGGCAGGCCCTGATGCGCCGGAAGTCGCCGCCGGCGTCCTGTCCCTCCGCGACCGTCACGTTGCCGCCCAGCAGCAGCGCGGAGACCAGCTTCTTGCGCGCCTTGCGCTTCTTCGGGTCGATCTTCTCGGCGGCGAGCTCGATGAGGTTGAACGTGCCCTGCGAGTGGCCGATCAGGACCACCCCCCGACCCTTGTTGTGCTTGCGCAGGTAGTTCCTCCACGCGTTGAGGACGTCCTGGTAGGCGATCTCCGCCATCTCAGCGGTCGCCGAACCCCCGATCCCGTTCAGCGTCAGCTGGCGGTACACCGGTGCGAATACCCGGCAGACCGTTGAGAAGCGCGCCGCCTGGTACAGGGCGATCGAGCGCAGCACCGGGTCGATGTCCAGGTTTGCCTGCGGCCCGGGCTGGTCGCTCACCGTCGGATAGACGTAGAAGCAGTCGACCTTCGGGCGCCTGGCGGCCTTCACCCTGTCGATCCCGATCTGCTGTCCCGTCGGCGACAGCCGGGTCGTCTTCAGGCCCACCTCGCACGGGTTGTCGTCGATCCCCGGCTTGCAGAGCCACACCGGCTTCGCGGCCCCCGCGGCGCTCGGGAGGGCCGCGAGAGACAACGTCGCCGCCACCGCGGCGACGATGAGGAATCGCACCCTGCCCATGCCGCGCATGATCCTATAGCCCCAGCCGGGGGTCACGCGCGTCCGCAGCTAAGCTCAGTCCATGGTCTTCGACGTCAACGAGGCCGAGTTCGAGCAGCGCGTCGTCGAGCGCTCCCGGGAGCTCCCCGTGGTGGTCGACTTCTGGGCGGAGTGGTGCGGGCCTTGCCGGACTCTCAGCCCCGCCCTCGAGGCGGCCGCCGCGAAGCGCGAGGGCGAGGTCGAGCTGGTGAAGGTCGACGTCGATTCCAACCAGGGGCTGGCCGCGGCGTTCGGCGTCCAGGGGATCCCGGCTGTGAAGGCGTTCCGGGACGCGAAGATCGCCAGCGAGTTCACCGGCGCGATTCCCCCGGCGCAGGTGGAGCGCTTCTTCGACGCTCTCGTCCCCTCCCCCGCCGACCGGCTCGTCGAATCGGGCGACGAGCAGTCGCTGCGCAGGGCGCTGGAGACCGACCCCCGGCACGTCGCGGCCGCACAGCGGCTCGGACGCCTGCTGCTCGAGCGCGGTGACGCCGAGGAGGCGCTCGGGCTCCTGGACGGCTTCCACGGCGACTTCCTCGCGGAGGGGCTCGCCTCGCGGGCGCGTCTATCGTCGGCGGACGGGAACGGCGCCACAGCGGGCGTAGGGGGGCTCGAGGACGCGTTCCAGGGATGGGATGAGGGAGAGCACCAGAGGGCCCTGGA
>JBOGZH010000225.1:0-4018 GCA_050697095.1 Solirubrobacterales bacterium | reverse complement strand
GCGACGCCGCGCGGGCGATCGCAGAGCACAATCCGGCCGCTCTGTACGGGTTCCCGGACCCCGACTGACCCTCGACGGCGCCGCTAGGCATCGCCCGCGCGCAGGGCCCGCTGGGCGAGCACAGCATGCGTGGCCAGCGTGCCGAGGATCAGGGCGCCGGCGAGGACCGCCTGCAGGGTCGGGCCTTCCCCGAGCGCCAACCAGATCCACGCCGGCCCGAGGATCGCCTCCATCAGCAGCAGCAGGCTCACCTCGGGGGCGGAGATGTACCGGGGCCCCCGCCAGATCAGCTCGAGCGACACCGGCAGCACGACCAGCCCCCCGAGCGCGGCGATCGCGAGGTCGGACTCCGACATCGAACCGGGGGTGGCGAAGGGGATCGCGACCAGCGCGGTCAGCAGGGCCCCGAGCGCCAGCGCGGGGAGCATCCTCACGGAGTGCGAGCGACGAACGACGAGGGTCGCCGCCAGGGTTATCGATGCTCCCACCGCCGCGAGGGCTCCGACCAGCTCGCCGCCCTGCGGCTCGGTCGCGAATATCGCCGCCACACCGGCGAGCACGACCCACGACGCGATCCAGGTACGGGCCGCCACCGTCTCCCCCCCGAAGGCGCGGGTAAGGACCGTCGTGAAGGCGGGGGCGCTGGCGAGTATCACCAGAGCGAGCGCTGCGTTCGCGTGCAGGATCGAGGTCACGAAGAAGACGTTTGCGATCGCCATCAGGCAGCCGATCCCGAGCTCGGGGCCGCTGAGCGCCCACGTCCCGCGCCGCGCGACGCCCCCGATCAGGATCTGCAGCAGGACGAGGTAGCCCAGCAACGAGAACGCGCCGCGGAACAGCAGCAGCGTCCCCTCGTCGACCGTCATCAGCCGGATCAGCAGGGCGTCGGGGCTCAGCACGAGGACCCCGATCCCGACGATCAGCACCCCCTTCGTCCCCGCGGGGAGCTGCCGGGTCCTCGTGGTGAGGCGCAGGACGGCGACCCGGGCCGTCGCGCCCCCCTCCCGAAGGCTCATCATCCCTTAAGCGCCACGAACGTGATCATACAAAGACCTTTACTGTTGCTTACATCTTGAGCAGGACCGGCGACGAACTCGGGCGCGGCGGGAGGCGAACGCTTGTGATCACCTCCCTCGCCGTGGCGATGGCGCTCGGCATCCTCCCCATGGTCTCGATCGGCGTCCTGGCGCCGTTTCTGATCGACGATCTCGACATCTCCCGGGCGGACCTCGGGCTGCTGGTCGCCGTCGTGGCGGGCGTCTCGGCGGTGCTCTCGCCGGTGGCGGGCGCCCTGGTCGACCGGATCGGTGACCGCGGGGCGCTGCTCACGGTGCTCGCCACTGGGGCTGTGAGCCTGGCTCTGATGGCGGCCGCCTCGACCTTCCTCGCGATGTCGCTCGCGCTCGCGCTCGCCGGCCTGTGCCGAGCCGGCGCCAACCCGGCGACGAACCGTCTGATCAGCGTCCGGGTCCCACGGGGACGCCGGGGGTGGATCACGGGGGTGAAGCAGTCGGGAGAGACGGTGGCGATCGTGCTGACGGCGGGCGCGCTCCCCGCCGCGGCGCTGCTGTGGGGGTGGCGAGCGGCCCTGCTCGCCCTCGCGTTCGCATCGGCCGTTGCGCTCCTCGGGGCGACCCTCTCGATCGAGGGCACCCACCGTACGGCCCACGCGGCGCCGACGGCGGCCGAGCGGCGGATGCCGAGCTCGATCCAATGGCTAAACGCCTACAACCTCGTGATGGGCGCCGGAACGGGCGCCGTGACCGCCTACCTGCCGCTGTACGCGCACGAGGTCGGGGGACTCAGCGTCGCCGCCGCGGGCGCGGTGATGATTGCGGCCGGGCTGGTGGGCGGTATCTCGCGGCTGTTGTGGAGCCGCTGGAGCGAGGCACGGTGGGGGTTCCCCGACTCGCTCTCGGCCCTCGCCGTGGTCGCCGTCGTCTCCTGCATGGTCCTGCTCGCGGCGCCCGAGGTCGGCCCGGCCGCGTACTGGATCGGCGCCGCGATCTGGGGCGCCGGGGGCCTCGGCTTCGGCGCGGTCTCGATGCTCGCCGCGATGTCGGAGGCGCACGACGCCAGCACCGGGCGCGCGTCCGGCCTCGTCGTGTTCTGGTTCAGCCTCGGCTTCACGGTGGCGCCCCCCGCGTTCGGGTGGCTGGTCGACCGAAGCGACGCCTACGGCCCCGGATTCTCGCTGCTGGCGGGGCTCTACGTGGCAGCGGCCGCGATCATGCTCCTGTCGAGGCGGAGCTTTCGCCCGCTCGCCGAGTCCCACTAGGCGCTAGGCATATACTTTCAGCGACACAGCGCTACTTTTCAGCGCTGCTTCAGCCCCGACGGTGGCGGCATCCGCGCCGCTTGCGACTAGGAGGCCCCCAATGACATCCGACACTCCCTGGCAGGCCGAAGGCCGCTACTTCACGAGCCCCTGGAACTACCTCGAGGGTGCCCGTGAGGGCCTCGCCTTCCCCTCGCGCGTCCGCTTCCACGACGTCACGCTTCGCGACGGCGAGCAGCAGGCGGGAGTGGCGTTCACTCCCGAGGACAAGCTCGCGATCGCCGAGCGGCTCGCCGAGGCGGGGGTCGACCGGATCGAGGCCGGCATGCCGATCGTCTCCCCGCAGGACGAGGCCGCCGTGAAGACGATCGTCGAGGCGGACCTGGGTCCGGAGATCTTCGCCTTCGCCCGCTGCATGGTCGACGACATTCACAAGGCCAAGGAGTGCGGCGTGAGCGGCGTCGTGGTCGAGATCCCCTCCTCCGGGCACATCATCGAGCGCGCGTACGGCTGGCCGCTCGAGCGCGCGATCGAGCTCTCGATCGAGGCGACGCTGGCGGCCAAGGAGGAGGGCCTGTACACGGTCTTCTTCACGATCGACTCCTCACGCGCGGAGTTCGACTGGTACCTCGACCTCGTCGCCCGGGTCGCCACGGAGGGCCACATGGACGCGCTGGCGCTCGTCGACACCTTCGGCGGAGTGACGCCGCAGGCGATCCCGATCTGGGTCGAGAAGGTGCGTGAGCGGCTTCCGGACACCCCGCTCGAGGCGCACTTCCACGACGACTTCGGGCTTGCGGTCGCGAACTCGATCGCCGCCCTCGCCGCCGGCGCCGAGGTGGTCCACACGACCGTCACCGGGGTTGGCGAGCGGGCCGGCAACACCCCCATGGAGGAGATGGCACTTGCCCTGCCGATGCTCTATGGCGCGGAGCACGAGCTCGACACCTCCAGCTTCTACTCCCTGTCGCGCCTGGTCCGCGAGCGCGCCGGCCACACGATCCCCTCGAACCGCCCGGCCGTCGGGGAGCGTCTGTTCGAGGTCGAGTCGGGGATCATCGCCGGCTGGTACCACCAGTGCATCGAGGAGTTCCCGACCGAGCTCTTCCCGTTCCACTGGGACGAGGTCGGCCAGCCGCCCGCGCGGATCGTCTACGGCAAGGGCAGCGGGCTGCCCTCGGTGGCCGTCGCCCTCGAGAGCCTCGGGATCGAGGCCGACGAGGAGCAGATGCGCGAGCTCGTCGGCGCGATCAAGCAGCGCGCGCTGAACACGAAGGCTCTGCTGCCGCTGGAGGAGGTGGCCCGGATCGTCCTCGACGTCCTCGGCTCCGAGGCCCAGCGGGAGCCCTCGGGCGTGGCGGGCTGACCGCCTCTCTCACTTCGCCGCCAGCCAGTCCTTCCCGGTCCCTACGTCGACCTCGAGCGGGGGGTCGAGCGGGAAAGCGGCCTTCATCTCCGCGCTGACCAGCTCCGCCGCCGAGTCGACCTCGCCCTCGGGGCCCTCGAACAGGAGCTCGTCGTGGATCTGGAGCACGAGGCGCGTCTCGCCGCCCGCCTCCGCGAGCTTGCGGTGGCAGGCGACCATCGCCACCTTGATGATGTCGGCGGCGGTTCCCTGGATCACGGTGTTGACCGCGAGCTCACGCGCGGAGTTCGACTGGTACCTCGACCTCGTCGCCCGGGTCGCCACGGAGGGCCACATGGACGCGCTGGCGCTCGTCGACACCTTCGGCGGAGTGA
>JBOGZH010000224.1:0-1940 GCA_050697095.1 Solirubrobacterales bacterium | reverse complement strand
CTCAAGCTGGGCCGGATTCGCTACGGGGTGCTGATGAGCGACGCCGGGCGGATCATGGACGACGGGACGATCTGCCGGCTGGACGAGCTCGCGAGCACGCGGCCGCCGGTCGCGGAGCCGCCCCCGGTCGCCGGCGCGGGACGCGGCAAGTGCTTCGCCTGCGTGTGCGAGGACGTCACCGCGAAGGACGTGGGCACCAGCGTCGAGGAGGGCTACGACTCGATCGAGCTCTCGAAGCGCTACCTGACGGTGACGATGGGCCCCTGCCAGGGGCGCATGTGCCAGCTCCCGGCGGCGAGGCTGATCGCCCGCGAGACGGGGGAGGAGCTCGCGTCGGTGGGGACCACGACAGCCCGCCCGCCGTGGTCCCCGGTGCCACTCGGGGCGCTGGCCGGGAGACCGCTGGAGCCCGCGAAACGCTCCGCGATCCACGCCCGCCAGCGCGAGCTGGGCGGGAACATCATGTGGGCCGGAGACTGGCGCCGGCCCTACGACTACGGCGACCCGGAGGCCGAGGTGCGCGCCGTCCAGGAGTCCGCCGGGCTGATCGACGTGTCGACGCTCGGCAAGCTGATCGTCAGCGGCCCCGACGCCGGCGAGTTCCTCGACCGCCTCTACCCCAACCGCCACGGCAACCTCAAGCTGGGCCGGATTCGCTACGGGGTGCTGATGAGCGACGCCGGGCGGATCATGGACGACGGGACGATCTGCCGGCTGGACGAGGACTCCTTCTACGTAACCACGACGTCCACCGGCGCGGAGGCGATGGAGGCGTGGTTCGCGTGGTGGCTCGCCGACTGGGGCGATCTGCGGGTGACGCTCACGGACGTCACCCAGGCCCTGTGCGCGGTCAATCTGGCCGGGCCGCGCGCCCGGGAGATCATGGACGACCTAACGACGCTCGACTGCTCGAACGAGGCCTTCTCCTATCTGGACGGCAAGCGCGCGCACGTCGCCGGCGTGCCGAGCCTCTTGCTGCGGATCGGCTTCGTCGGCGAGCTAGGCTACGAGATCCACTACCCGGTGGCGTTCGGCGAGCAGCTGTGGGACTCGATCATGGAGGCCGGCCGCGATCACGGGATCCGGGCGTTCGGCCTCGAGCCGCAGCGCGTGCTGCGGCTGCACAAGATGCACATCCTCGTCGGCCAGGACACCGACTCGGAGTCCGACCCCGTCGCGAGCGCCATGCCGTGGATCGTGAAGCTCGACAAGGAGCAGGACTTCATCGGCCGCTGGGCGCTCGAGGAGTTCTCCGGACACGACCCCGCGCTCAAGCTGGTGGGCTTCGAGCTCGCGAACGGCGCCGTGCCCCGCGAGGGGGCGGCGGTGGTGGCGGACGGCGACGGCCCCCTCGGGCGCGTGACCAGCGCCCGCTTCAGCCGCACGGCCGGGCACGCGATCGGCCTCGCCTGGGTGCCGCGCGAACGGGCCGAGGACGGCGCCACGATCGAGATCTCGGATCGCGGCGAGCGCCTCGGCGCGAGAGTGACCACGAAGCCCTTCTACGACCCCGACGGCGAGAAGTTGCGCTCGTGAGCCTCGAGTTCCTCGAGCCCGACGGCGCCACATCCGAGCTCGGGTTCGAGCCGGTGCCCGCGAGCGTGCTCCTTCCGCAGGCGCGCGAAGCCGGCGGGCGGATCGAGGTGCGCGACGGCTGGCGGGTCGCCGCCGAGTACGGGTCGGTGGAGCGCGAGCTCGAGGCCTGTCGCACCGCGGTCGGCGTCGGCGACGTGTCGTGCCTCGGAAAGCTCGAGCTCCAGGGGCCTGCCTCCGAGGTGGCCGCGGTCGGCGCCGCCGCGGGCGCGGAGGAGATCGAGCTCGGGCGGGCCGCGGGTGGGCCCGAGGTGTGGTGGTGCCCGTTCTCCGCCCGACGGCTGCTTGCCGTGTGCGAGCCGGGACGGGCGCCGGCCCTCCGCGAGGCGCTCGCAGCCGCGGCGGCC
>JBOGZH010000223.1:0-4961 GCA_050697095.1 Solirubrobacterales bacterium | reverse complement strand
ACCTCCTCCATGACCTCGGACTCGAGCTCGGACAGGGCCGGGGGCAGCTTACGCCGAGACACCAGCGAGATCCTAGACCGGCTCGTCAGCGTGGCGTCGGCGATCGCGCTCACGTGTGCGCGGCGGCTCTACTCGTCGTCATCGGACTTCCGCCCCATGCTCATCCCCTTGCCCATCAGGACCATCATCAGCACCATCCCGATCGGGCAGGCCAGCAGCGGTAGAAGCCACAGCAGGCTCTCCATTTGTCCCTCCGCGACGTTGGGAGCAACTACCTGGTGTCGTAATGTATCGTAGCTCCGACAGGCTGTAGTAGATATGAGACCAACGTCACAGACGCCGCCGGGGAGCGGGAACAGCCGCGAGCGGCCGGGCTCCGAGACCGCGGCGGAGGAGAAACGCCGCCAAATCGTCGGCGCGGTCAGCGGCGCGATCCTCGTCGCGGCGCTTGCCGTCGCCGTCGTGGTCGTCGCCGGGTCCGGCGGCGACTCGGTCTCGACCGCGACCGATGGCGCGTTCGGCACCCACTACGAGGGGCTCGAAGAGCGCCGAGTGGAGGCCGGTGTCCCGACGATGAGCGACACGTCGGCCGGCGGCGCCCACATCCACCCCAGCCTCACGGTGTATGCCGACGGCGAGGAGGTACCGATCCCCGTCAACATCGGGATCGACCCGAGCCAACCACCGGAGATGATGGCCGGCCTCCACACCCACGACTCGAGCGGGGTGATTCACGTCGAGAACGCCGCCGAGCCGACCCTCGGGCAGTTCTTCGAGATCTGGGGCGTCTCGTTCTCGCCCGATCGCCTCGGCCCGCACGAGGCCGGCGGCGACAGGACCGTCCGCATGTGGATCGACCGCGAGCCGTCGCGTGACTTCGACAACCTGCTTCTGGAGGATGGGCAGGAGGTCGTGGTCGCCTACGGCCGCCCGGACGAGGCCCCGCCGGACGTCGAGCGGTAGTCCTCCGCGCGAGACGCTAGCGCTCCGGGCGGCGCGCGCCACCCGACTCGGTGCCGAGCACGCGGCCGCTGCGCGCGGCCATCGCTCCCTGCGCGAGTTGACGCTCCGACACCACGCCGAGGACGTGCCCCACAACCCGTCCCCCTTGGCTTATGAAGTAGGTCTCGGGTATCCCGGTGGTCCCGTACGCCCTGGCGATCTCGTTGCTCGGCTCGCGAATCGACGGGTATGTGATCCCGAACTCCTCCAGGAACCCCTCGGCGTCGTCGGTCAGGTCCTGCATGTTGAGACCGAGGAACAGGACGCCTCTGGCGCCGTAGCGCTCCCACCCCGCCTGCAGCACTGGAGCCTCCTCACGACAGGGGATGCACCACGAGGCCCAGAAGTTGAGAACCACCGGGGTGCCTTCGAGCTCCGCCAACGAGAGCTGACCGTCGGCGAACGGCGATCTCAGCTCACGGCCGAGCCCGGCAGGCAACGTCCCGGGCTCGAGTATCGGAAGGTCGAAGCTCGGCGCCAGCGGTGCCTCACCCTCGGCAAGGCTCTCGTCGACGCGCGTGCTCTCGCCCTTGGTCGCGAGCCCGAAGCCAAGAAGCCCGATGAACAGGACGACCGCAGTGATCGCGACGCTGCGAGCCGCGTGCCTTCGCAGGAGCCCGTGTGCTTGCTTGGGGACCGGTTCGTTCATCGCGGGCGGGTGATCACCAGCGGCCGGTCGAAGCCGAAGTAGCGCCGGGTCATGAAGTGCCCGCCGGTGATCATTCGCTCCCGCAGGATGCGGTCGGTGCGGCGGTCGATCGTCAGCCGGTACCACAGCGGGGTCGCCTCGTCATAGAGAGCGATGCGGGCGACCCGCCGGTTGGCGCCGAGCCAGCGCACGCTGCGCCCGTACGCCGTCCAGCGGAAGAAGGTGTCGAGCCGGAATCCGTCGGCGCCGAACTGCCTCCGCCTGAACGGCCGCCCGTCACTCGACGAGTACCCTCGCTTGCCGATCGCGACCGTGCGACTTCCGCTGCTCGTCCGGTATGCCATCCGATCCGGCGCCTCGAAGCGGTAGGACGTGTCGACGGAGAAGCCGCGGATGCCGCTGGTCAGCGTCTCCTCCATCCGCACGGTCCGCAATGCCCGCATCGCGCGCTGAGCCCGGGAGAGCAGCCGCTTGGCTCGTGTGGTTGCTTGCGTTTGCCAGCGACTGGGCACGGCAACGCGACGGGTGGCGCCCTGGTCCTCGATGTGTGCCACGAGGCGGGTCCGGGGATCGGCCACGGCGAAGCGCCAGCATCCCTCACCGCAGCTCTCGAGCTCGGCGCCGTCAAGCTCGACCGGCGCATCGACGGGGCGCTCGTTGGAGTCCAGGACGCGCAGCCTGCCGGTCACCTGCCCCCCTTCCCGCCGCAGCCAGAAGGCGGCGACCCGCGAGCCGGCCTGCTCGGCGACCGGCAGCTCGTCGCCGGAAGCCCTGGGCTGAGGGCAGGGATCGCAGGTCGCGGCGGCCTCGGCTTCGCCGGCTTCCCCGAGCTGGCTGGGCGGCAGCGGGAAGGCCACCAGCGCGGCGACGGCGACGATCGCCCCGAGACCGAGCCACGGCTCGACGCCCACGAGGCGCCAGTGCCGGCGCTCCAACTGCTCCGGCGGATGGGGGTTGGCGGCGAGCAGCCGTGGCCGCAACCGCAACGCATGGCCATAACTGGCGAGCGCGATCAGCCCGACGAGGACGATCTTCGCCGACAGCACGCGCCCATACGGGGTCTCCCACAGCGCCGAGACGTGGCCGAGCTGGATCAGCGCGTTGGTCAGCCCGGTGACGGCGACGACGAGGAACGCCGGAAGGGCGACCCGGCCGAATCGCGACAGAACCGATTCGACCACGGTCAGGCGGGACTCACCGTCCAGCGCCCGGATCGCCGGTATCCAGGCCAGCGCGATCTGCGCGATGCCGCCGATCCAGATCGACGCGGCGACGAGGTGAATCCAGTCGGTGACCACCGCCCACGAGCGCGGATCCGCCGAGTTGGCGTGGCCGCTGAGGGCGATGGTCAGGAAGGCCAGCGTCACCGCCACCGAGGCGGCCACGCGCATCGAGCGGGCCATCAGAACGGCTATCGCGATCGCCACGACGGTCCCGACGCGCGCGAGGCCGGCTCCATTGGAGAGCAGGAAGTCGCTCAGGTCCTGAGCGCTGAGACCCCCTCCCGCGTCGCTCGCCTCCGCCAAGGCAACGGCGACCGCTGCCGCGAGCGCCAACCACCCGACCTCGAGGGTCCTCGCCCACACCCGCGCGCTCGTCGCGTCGGGGTCCCTGCCCTCGCGATCCAGCAGGGGCCGCACGCGGTCGGGCACCAGCCACGCGGCGGGCTTTGAGCGCCGCGTCAGCAGGGCGGCGTTGAGCACGCCGCCGGCGAAGAAGAACAGGGACGCGTAGAGCAGCGCGCGGGCGCCGATGCGAAGCCAGCCATCGCGCGCGAGCGGGCTCTGCTCCACCTCCTGCTCGGTCTCGGTGGGCGCCGTCTGCACCCCGAACCCGAACGAGCCCTCAAGCGTGTGGCCGTCCACGGTCGAGACGGTCTGCCACTCGACCTCGTAGGGAGCTCGCCCCAGGCGCCCCTGCGGGCGGATGATCAGCTCCTTCTCCTCGCCGGCGACGAGGCGGGCGGAAGCCTCGTCGCCGGTCGAGGCGTCGAGCAACGTCGCCTCGGTGAGAGCTCGGTTCAGGGGCTCCGTGAACTCCAGGCGGATCTCACCTGGGCCGCTCTCGAGACGGCTTCCCGCCTCGGGCTGCGACTCGAGGAAGGCCGCGTGGCCCCACGCCGGCGGGGCGCTGATTGCCAGCACGGTTATCACGGCGAGCACGATCGGGGCCAGACGGCGCGGCCGGCGCCCGAGGAGCTGCCGCGGTGGAGCGGAGTCAGCTTCCAGCAAGACCGATCTGCTATGGAGTGTAGTAGTCGCCCGGAGTCAACACGCCCCGCCGCCGTCAAGTGCCTACCCACGGCGTGGAGAACCGTGAGGATTGAGACCAATGGATCGGCCTCGACTTCTGCTGGTACCCGAGTTCACGGAGCTCGAATGGGCGATCAAGCCGCGCCTCGAGGACTGGGCCGATGTCGCCTCATACGATCCTCCCGGTATTGGTGGCGAGCCGCGCGCGGAGACGCTCGATCGCGACGCCGTCGCGGCGAGGGGCGTGGACGAGCTCGACCGCCGAGGATGGGAACGCTGCTTCATCGCCAGCGACGGCTGGGGCATCGCCACGGCCGTGCGGCTCGCGCTCTCACGCCCGGGCGCCGTCGCCGGGATGGCCCTCGGCCACGCCAAGCTGTCCTATCGGCGCGACGGCGAGCGGGCACCCGTCAACGGCGAGGTCTGGGCGGGGATGAGGGAGCTGATCGGCCGCGACCACGAGGCGTTCATCCGCCACGGGGCCGCGCAGGTAACAGGTGGCTCGATCGACGAGGAGCAGGCGGAGCGAATGATCGAGCGCTTTCCGCGCGACCTGCTCACAACCGACGCCTGGGAGACGCTCACCCGCGACGATGTGCAGATCGGGGAGCTCCTGGGCCGGCTCGACTGCCCGCTGCTGTTCGCCAAGCACGATGGCTGTCTGATGAGCACCGAGGAGGGCTTCGACGACGCCGCTGCCGCCTTCCCCGAGGCGCACACGATCTCCGTGACAGAAGCGCCTCTCGCGAGCGAAGCATTCTCCGGGGCGTTGCGCGAGTTCTGCGAAGGTCGATCTGTAGGATTAATACCCTAGGGGGGTATAACCAGCCATGCAGAGGATCTGAACCATGGGACCCGCCGAGATCGCAGTGACGCTCGCCGGCCTCGCGCTGATAGGGGCGCTCGCGTGGTTCTTCTTCGGGCCCAAGCGGGTGAGCGAGGCTGAGCAGCGGGGCGGCGTGCAGGAGGTCCGGGTCACCGTCAAAGGTGGGTACTCCCCGGACCTGATCCGTGTCCGCCAGTGGACGCCGCTCCGCCTGGTGTTCGATCGCCAGGAG
>JBOGZH010000222.1:0-4419 GCA_050697095.1 Solirubrobacterales bacterium | reverse complement strand
GCGATCGACGTGATCGACGACCCGTCCCTGCTGCGGCGCGTGCGCGAGCTCGGGGGGCGCTTCTCCGACGGCCTGCGCTCGATCGACGGGATCGCGGAGGCGCGCGGGCGCGGCCTGATGGTCGGGGCCGGCCTCGCCGACGGGCTCGACCCGGCGGGAATCGCCTCCCGTGCGCTGGACGCCGGCCTCGTGCTCAACGTCCCGGCGCCGGCGACGCTTCGCTTTTTGCCGCCGCTGGTGATCAGTGAGGCCGAGGTCGACAAGGCGCTGGAGATCCTGGGACGCTGCGTCTGATCCTGAGCCGGATCCGGCGCCGATCGCCCATCTAGACTGCGCCGGCATGCACGAGGAGCCCACCAGGTACATGGGGGACCCCGGCCGGCCAGGTCGGCCGCCCGGCGCCTCCGGACCGTCTGGCGGGGGGCTGAGCCCCGGCGCCAAGGCCGCGATAGCAATCCTCGTGGTGCTCGTGATCGGGCTTGCGATCGGAGTGGTCGTGGCGACGGGCGGCAGCGACGACGACGAGGCCACGACCCTCACCACCACCTCCGCGCCCCCGACAACGACCCAGACGACCACCACGCAGACGACCACCACGCAGACGACCACCCAGACCACCACCGACACCGGCACGGCGACGGAGACGGACGGGAGCGGCGGCACGCCCTCACCGTGAAGCATCACGCTCCCGGCCGGGCGCGGGGGCGGTGAGCTCGGGGGATCGTGCGCGACCGCAGTGAGAAGCTCCCTCCGGAGCTAGGCTTGCGGGCGTGTTCTTCGGGCAGGGCATACCCGGATGAGATCGCTGGTCACGGGCGGCGCCGGCTTTATCGGCTCGCATCTCGTGGACGCCCTGATCGAGGCGGGCGACGAAGTCCTGGTCCTCGATGACCTCTCCCTTGGACGGCGGGAGAACCTCAGCGGCGCGCTCGATCGGGGAGCGGAGCTCAAGGTGGCGGACATCACCGATCCGCGCCCCGTGGCGTCCGGCCTCGCCGACTTCCTTCCCGATCGGATATTCCACCTCGCCGCTCAGATCGACGTCCGCCGAGCGGTCGCCGACCCGGTCTTCGATGCGCGGGTCAACGTGCTCGGGACGATCCACCTGCTCGAGGCGGCACGCCGGGGCGGAACCCCGGTGGTGTTCGCCTCCACGGGTGGTGCGATCTACGGCGAGGGCAGCGGCCGCGCGCTCCCGCTCGACGAGTCGGCGCGATGCGCGCCGGAGGCCGCCTACGGGATGAGCAAGCTCGGGGGGGAGGGATACCTCGATCTGTACGCGCGCATGCACGGAGTGCCGGGTGTGGCGCTGCGGCTCGGCAACGTCTACGGTCCACGGCAGGACCCGCACGGCGAGGCCGGGGTCGTCGCGATCTTCTGCGGCAAGCTGATCGCGGGTGGACGCCCGACGGTCTTCGGCGATGGGCTCCAGACGCGCGACTACGTCTATGTGTCCGACGTGGTCGCCGCGCTCGTCGCGGCGGCGGAGCACCTGGCCGCGGCGGGAGCGTCGACCGCACGCCCGTTCAACATCGGGACGGGACGCGAGACGAGCGTGCTCGAGCTGGTAGAGCGGCTCGCCGGGCAGGCGGGGCGAAACGACTTCGAGCCCGTGCATACCCCGGACCGTCCCGGCGAGGTCCAGCGTATCGCGCTCGACAGCGCGGAGGCTGCGCGGGAGCTGGGCTGGAGGGCGGCGACCGAGCTCGACGCGGGCCTCGGCGCCACCCTCGCCGCGTTCAGAGATCGCCCCGCCCGCGCGACGTAGCGCCGCTCCCCCCTCCTCACGGGGCCGTGAGGCTCACGTCGGCCAGGCGCGCGAAGACCACGTAGCGCTCTGCGGCGCTGTACAGGGGGTGACAGGCGGTGAGGACGAGGCGCTCGTAGCCGACATCGCGCACGACACCGACGTCGGTGGGTGTGACGATCCCGGTCTTCTCGACCGCGTACGTGAAGTCGCCGTACGGCATCTCGACGACGACCTCGTCGCCCTCCTCGATCTCGTCGATGCGGCGGAACGGGGCCAGGTAGGTGGTGCGGTGCCCGGCGATCCCGACCGTGGCCCCCCGCCCCGGAAGCTTGGTGTCCGGATAGTGGCCGGGTCCCTTCTGCAGGGTCGCGGTGTCGGTCCCCTCGACGACCACGGCGTCGAGCCCGATGCGCGGGATGTCGATCCGGCCGATCGCATTTCCGTTCGCCACCTCGGCCTCGAACGCGCCGGCCAGCTTCCGTGCCGCCCGGAGATCGGTCAGGCCCTCGACATCCGGCAGCGGGTGCTCGGAGAACGACTCCTCGAGATCGTCGAGCTCGCCCTCGGCGCGCTGTTGCTGGATCGCCCCATACAGCGATGACACCGGCTCCTCCCACGCCAGCGTCACGCCGACGTCGGCGAGCACCACCAGCCCCGCCGTGACCAGGGCGGTCGAGAGAATCCTGAGCGCACGGTGCACGCCACGCATCATCGCGCGCGGCGCGCTGCACGCCCACCTCCACGTGCCGCGCGCATGCCAGACTGCTCCCATGCCGGACGCCGCGCCGAGGACCGCGTCCTACGAGGCCGTTCCCGATCAGGTCGGGCGCGTGCTGCTGCTCTACTCGGGCGGCCTCGACACGAGCGTGATGCTGCGCTGGATCCAGGAGGCGTACGGGGCCGAGATCGTCACCCTGACGGTGAACCTGGGCCAGCCGGAGGAGGACTGGGACGTCAACCAGGGCAAGGCCCGTGACCTGGGGGCGCTCGACGCCCTGCTCGTGGATGCGCGCGAGGAGTTCGCGCGCGAGTACGTGCTGCGCGCGATCAGGGCCAACGCGCTCTACGGGGGCGGCTACCCGCTGTTCACGGCGCTCGGCCGGCCACTGATCGCCAAGCTCGCCGTCGAGCATGCCCGTCGCACCGGTTGCGACACGATCGCCCACGGCTGCACCGGGAAGGGCAACGACCAGGTGCGGATCGAGGCGACGATCGCCACCCTCGGCCCGGAGCTGAAGGTGATCGCGCCGGTGCGCGAGTGGCGGATGGGCCGCGAGCAGGAGATCGCGTACGCGCGGGAGCACGGGATCCCGGTCGCGGGCGGGACCGAGGCGCCCCCTTACTCGATTGACGACAACCTCTGGGGTCGCTCCTCGGAGGGCGGCTCGATCGAGGACCTCGACCAGCCGCCGGCCGACGATGTGTTCACGCTGGTCGCCCGTCCCGAGGAGGCGCCGGACGAGGCCGAGCATGTCACGGTTGCGTTCGAGCGCGGCTGTCCGGTGGCGATCGGTGGAGAGCGGCTCGGGCTCGTCGAGCTTCTCGGACGCGCCGCGGAGGCCGGCCGCCGCCACGGCGTCGGGATCGTCGATCACATCGAGGACCGCATCGTCGGGCTGAAGGTCAGGGACCTGTACGAGGTCCCCGCCGCGGCGATCGTGCTCACAGCGCACCGCGAGCTGGAGAAGCTCGTGTGCACGATCCACCAGAACAACTTCAAGCCGGGACTCGAGCGCCAGTGGGCCTACCTCTGCTACGCGGGGCTGTGGCACGAGCCCTTGCGCTCCGACCTCGATGCGTACATGGAGGAGGTCAACCGCTACGTCACCGGGGACGTGACGCTGAAGCTCTATAAGGGCTCGGTCACCCCGGTCGCGCGCGCGTCGCGCTACGCGCTGTACGACCGCTCCCTGGCGGGATTCGGCGAATCGGGCGGCGACTTCAGCCAGGGCGCGAGCCCCGGGTTCATCGAGCTCTTCTCGTTGCAGAGCCGGATGGCGCACCGGGTTAGATCACCGGACGGTGGGGAAGGAGAGGAAACGGAATGAGCGCGATCTACGAGTCGATCGGCCGCCTGGTGGTCTGGTTCGTGCGCGTGCGGTACGGGCGCCAGATCCGGATTGCCCTCGGCATCGGCCTCGCGTCGGTGCTGCTCGGCGGCTACCTCGCGGCAAGCCGGAAGATGGAAGAGGGTTAGCTGCAAGATCTCTTTCAGCTTGCAGGGCCTTAACGGTTCGTTAGTATCCCCGCCTTCACATAACCGCCGAGTTCCCCGAGTCAGTCGGGGGAACGGGGGAACCGTTGGCGGCCGAGCCCTCCGGGTCGGCGGCCGGGGGCGAATCACGACCAGCGTGTAGCGCCACGTCCTTCGGCGCGAGCCCGTCAGCTAACCCCGTAGGCGCGCAGAAGGATGAAGCCGAAGCAGAACAGCCGCGCCACCCGCGCCCTCGTGGTCGCGTCCCTCGCCGGGATCGCCGTCCTCGCGGCGGCGCCAGCCCCGGTGGGAGCGCAGGACATCGGCACCCTCGAGTCGAGGATCGCCGGCGCACGAAGCGACGCGCAGAGCGTCGCGGCGGACATCGAGGCCAAGACGTCCGCGCTCGCCGAGGCGAGGGCGAGCGCCGGCGCGGCCGCGCAGCGCGAGTCCCAGCTCGCGGGCGTGCTCGCCC
>JBOGZH010000221.1:0-8207 GCA_050697095.1 Solirubrobacterales bacterium | reverse complement strand
ACGGCGCGTCGAGGTCGAGGGCGCAGAGGTTGTGGCAGCGGAAGAAGCAGTCATCGCAGGTCGGGGGCTTCTTCTTGCGCTTCGGGCTCGACGGGCTCACCGCGGGCCATCTAACCACGACGGCGGCCTGCCGCGATTTCGCTTTCTCGCAAAGCGCTGCTTCTTCGCCCGGCGCGAACTCGCGCCGGATCCCGAATCGCTGCTCTTTCGGGAAGTTTCCTGGGGGGCGCCCCGTGGGCCTTCGGGGTGGCGACTCCGCGGCCCCGATCGGTCGGGGCGCACTGGCTAGAATTCCGCCCCATGGGGCAAGATAGGACGAAGCGGCTCAGCGCATCGCCGCCGCTGTTCGAGAGCGGCTTCCTCGACTTCTTCTCCCGCATCCACCCCGCCGTCCCCGCGGTCGTGTTCGTGCCCGTGATCGGGGCGATGGTGTGGCTGGGGGTGGACGGGGGCTACGGCGTCCTCGAGATCGCGCTGCTGATAGCCGGCGGCCTGCTGATCTGGACCCTGACCGAGTACTGGCTCCACAGGCTGCTGTTCCATTGGGAGCCGAAGTTCCGCTACGGCGACCGGCTGCACTTCATCATCCACGGCGTCCACCACGACCATCCCAACGACCGCATGCGTCTCGTGATGCCGCCGGCGCTCAGCATCCCCCTGGCGTTCCTGTTCTTCGGCCTCTTCGCCCTGATCTTCGGGACGCCGGCCGCTTTTCCGCTCTTCGCCGGCCTGCTCGTGGGCTACCTGACCTACGACTACGCCCACTACTACCTCCACCACCACACGCCGAAGACGCAGCTCGGCAAGCGGCTGCGCGAGCAGCACATGCGCCACCACTTCCAGGACCACCGCTACGGGTTCGGCGTCTCGTCACCTCTGTGGGACGTCGTCTTCCGCACCCTTCCCCGCCGCCGCAAGGCGTAGCCCCACGCGGCCGAGTCCGATCGCCTCGGCGCGCGGGAGGCACGATCGGTGGATGGGCTGGGTAGGGGGTGTGGGCGACGCCGCAAACGCGTCACTCGAGCCTCGCCCGAGGGCGAGATCCGAGTTGCCGGTCATATACACCGTTAACGCGGATCTCGCCTTCCAATCGGCGAGGAGATCCGCGTTTGCGGCGTTCCCCCTCCCCTACCCAGCCGCCGTTCGCCGGCCCACTCGCGGTGAAACCGGAGAACGACGTCGTTCTACGGCGCTGGGAGCCTTGCTCCCGCCTCGAGCGCCTTGCGCAACCTCAGCACGCGCCGCACCGAGCCCTCGAATGCGGCCTCGTTCATGCCGCCGCCCTGAACGTCTCGCGGAGCTCCTTGTACCCCGCGAGGCCCTCGGAGATCGCGTTCTCGTACGGGAACTCGTCCACGTCCCTCAGCGTCCGCTTGGAGAGATCGAGCGTCACCGGGCCGCTGTCGGTGTCCTCCGCCCCCGCCGCCCCGAGGCCGGGGAAGTGCTTCGCGGTCGCCGCCACCCCCTGGCGCTGCTGGGACGCGATGAACGCGCCGCCGAGCCGCGAGACCTTGCGCTCGTGGGTGCTGTAGAGGCGACCGAACTTTCGCCCGCGCCATTCCTTTCCCACTCGCCTCTCGCTCACCTTATCGACGTAGGTGTGTTCTCTACTATCGCCGTTGTACACACACCATTTCCAGCTGACGGAAAGTCACATCGAGGAGAAAGGAAGACCCGAGATGCCACCACAGCCTCGCGACGTCCTCGATCAGGCTCGATCCCTGATCGAACGCCGCCTCAAGGAGCTTGACGCGGAGCGCGTGAAGCTCGAACGCACGCTCGCCGACCTCACCGACGGCAAGGTCGGCCGACGCCGGCCCGGCCGGCCGCGGGGATCGAGGACGCGCCGCCGCCGCGGTCGGCGCGGGGGGACCCGCGCGGACCAGGCGGTGAAGATCATCTCCGAGAACCCCGGGATCACCGCGTCGGAGGTCGCGAAGCGCCTCCGGATCAAGCCCAACTACGTCTACCGCGTGATGGGAGAGCTCCGCAAGGAGGGAAGGGTTCGCAAACGGGGCCGCGGGTACGTCGCCGCCTGAGCGCCCGCGCGGCTACAGCAAACCGAGCTCCCTGACCGCGTCGCGCTCCTCCCGGAGCTCCGCGACGCTGGCGTCGATCCGCTCGCGGGAGAAGTCGCCGATCTCGAGACCGTCGACGATCGCCCACTCGCCGCCCGAGCACGTGCAGGGGTAGCTCGAGATCAACCCCTCCTCCACCTCGTAGGAGCCGTCCGAGGACACTGCCATCGAGACCCAGTCCCCCTCGGGCGTCCCGGCGATCCAGTCGCGAACGTGGTCGATCGCGGCGCTGGCCGCCGACTTCGCGCTCGACGCGCCGCGCGCCTCGATCACGGCCGCACCGCGCTTCTGCACCGTGGGGATGAACTCCTCCACCACCCACCTCTCGTCGGCCACCGCCTCCGGCGCGGGCCGGTCGCCGACCAGCGCGTGCGTGATGTCCGGGTACTGGGTGGTGGAGTGGTTGCCCCAGATCGTCATCCGGCGGACGTTGCGCACGTGGGCGCCGGCCTTGCGGGCGAGCTGAGCCTTGGCGCGGTTGTGGTCGAGCCGCGTCATCGCGGTGAATCGCTCCCGGGGGACGTCCGGGGCGTGGCTCATCGCGATCAGGCAGTTGGTGTACGCCGGGTTGCCGACCACGAGCACCCTGACGTCGTCGGCCGCCCCCACGTTGATCGCCTCGCCCTGCGGCTTGAAGATGCCGCCGTTGGCCTCCAGGAGGTCCGATCGCTCCATCCCCTTCGCGCGCGGGCGCGCGCCGACGAGAAGCGCGACGCTGGCGCCCTCGAACGCGACCTTCGGGTCGTCGGTGATCTCCACCGCATCGAGGAGCGGAAAGGCGCTGTCCTCGAGCTCCATCACCACCCCGGCGAGGGCCTTCATCGCGTCGGGGATCTCGAGCAGCCGCAGCTCGATGGGCGTGTCGCGGCCGAGCATGTCGCCGCTCGCGATCCGCGGGAGCAGCGCGTACCCGATCTGGCCGGCCGCGCCGGTGACGGCGACCTTGACGCGCCCATTCGTCATCAGCCCATCTCCTCGATCACCGCGTCGGCGAACTCCGAGGTCCCCACCGCCGTCGGGTCGTCGCGTGTTGGCTTCAGGTCGTAGGTCACCTTCTCCCCCTTTCGTATCACCTCGGCGATCGCGCTCTCGGTCCGATCGGCGGCCTCCCGCTCGTCGAGATGGCGCAGCATCAACACTCCCGAGAGCATCAGCGCGGTCGGGTTGACCTTGTTCTGTCCCTTGTACTTGGGGGCCGATCCGTGGGTCGCCTCGAACATCGCCGCCTCGGTGCCGATGTTTGCGCCGGGGGCGAGCCCGAGGCCGCCGATCATCCCCGCGCCGAGGTCGCTGACGATGTCCCCATAGAGATTGGGGAGGGCGATCACGTCGTACTCCTCCGGCCGCGAAACGAGCTGGTTGCAGAGGTTGTCGATGATCCGGTCCTCGAACTCGATCTCGGGATGGCGCTCCGCGACCGAGCGCGCGGTCTCGAGGAACAGCCCGTCGGAGAACTTCATGATGTTCGCCTTGTGAGCCGCGGTCACCCTGCGGCGCCCGTTGCGCTTCGCGTAGTCGAACGCGGCCTCGACGATCCGCTCCGAGCCGAACACGGAGATCGGCTTGACCGAGATTCCGGCGTCGTCGCGAACCGCGGCGTCGTGGTCGGCGAGGAACTCACGCAGCTCCGCGTTCTCCTTCGTCCCGTGCTCGAACTCGATCCCCGCGTAAAGGTCCTCGGTGTTCTCCCGCACGATCACGATGTCGACCCGATCGAAGTGGGATCGCACCCCCTCGTACAGCTTGCAGGGGCGGATGCAGGCGTACAGGTCGAGCTCCTTTCGGAGCTGGACGTTGATGGAGCGAAACCCGGAGCCGACCGGCGTCGTCGTCGGCCCCTTGATCCCGACTCCGTTTCGCTTGATCGACTCCAGGGTGCGATCGGGGAAGGGAGTTCCCTCCTCCGCGTAGACATCCTCGCCGGCCGGGTTCTCGTCCCACTCGAACTCGACACCGGTCGCCTCGAGCACCCGCCGAGTCGCCTCGGCGATCTCCGGACCGGTCCCGTCGCCGGGGATGAACGTGACCCGATGCGCCACGGCGCGCATCCTTCCACACGAGGCTCCGCGGGCTCGCGCCACCGCTTCTGGGAAAATGGAGACATGGCGAAAGTCGAACCGCGTCCCGCCCCGGCCACGCACGAGGTCTTCAACCAGTCCACCCCGCTGGAGAACTACAACGTGGTCGGCGAGGACCGGCCGCTGGTCGAGGCGCTGCGGCGCGAGGGGGCGGAGTGGGCCGAGGACCGCGCCCTCGAGATGGGCGAGGTAGCGGGGCGTGCGCAGACGATCCGCCGCGGCTTCGAGGCGAACCAGAACACGCCGGTGCTGCGCACCCACGACCGGTTCGGCGCCCGGCTCGACGAGGTCGAATTCCACCCGGCGTGGCACGATCTGATGCGGGTCGGGGTCGGGCACGGCCTCCACGCGCTCCCGTGGCGCGAGCCGGTCCCGGGGGCTCACGTCGCCCGCGCGGTGATGTTCATGGCGCTCGCCCAGGCCGAGGCCGGGGTGGGCTGTCCGATCTCGATGACCTACTCGGCGATCCCGGCGCTGCGAGCGCAGCCCGAGCTCGCGGCCGAGTGGGAGCAGCGGTTTTTGTCGCTCGACTACGACGAGCGCCTCGTCCCCGCACCCGACAAGACGGGCGCCCTGTGCGGGATGGCGATGACCGAGAAGCAGGGCGGCTCCGACGTGCGCGCGAACACGACCGTCGCGACGCCGGTGAACGGGGGCGGGCCAGGGGCGGAGTACGAGATCACAGGCCACAAATGGTTCTGCTCCGCGCCGATGTGCGACGCGTTCCTGGTCCTCGCACAGGCGGACGGCGGCCTCTCCTGCTTCCTGCTCCCCCGCTTCACACCGGACGGCGAGCGAAACCGCTTCCACATCCAGCGGCTCAAGGACAAGCTCGGGAACCGCTCCAACGCCTCCAGCGAGGTCGAGTTCCGGAGCGCCTGGGCGCGGCTGATCGGCGAGGAGGGCCGCGGCGTCCCGACGATAATCGAGATGGTCAACCACACCCGGCTCGACTGCACGATCGGCTCCACGGCCGGGATGCGGGCCGGGGTCGCGCACGCCGCGCACCACTGCGCGCATCGGTCCGTGTTCGGGAAGCTGCTCGCCGAACAGCCGCTGATGCAGAACGTGCTCGCCGACCTCATGGTCGAGTCCGAGGCGGCGACGGCGTCGGCGATGCGGCTGGCCCGGTCCTTTGACGAGGACAGTGGCGAGCTCAAACGGCTCGCAACCCCGGTCCTCAAGTACTGGATCTGCAAGCGCGGGCCGGCGCACGCAGTCGAGGCCCTGGAATGCCTCGGCGGCAACGGCTACATCGAGGAATCCGGGATGCCGCGCCTGTTCCGCGAGAGCCCGCTGTCCTCCATCTGGGAGGGGTCGGGGAACGTGCAGTGCCTCGACGTGCTGCGAGCGCTGGCGCGCAGCCCCGACTCGGCCGATGCATTCTTCGCCGAGGTCGGCGAGGCCGCCGGCGTCGAGCCGCGGCTCGATGCCTACGCCGCCTCGGTGCGCGAGGAGCTCGGCGACACCGAGGAGATCGAGGCCCGCGCGCGGCGGGTCGTGGAGCGGATGGCGCTCGCGCTCCAGGGCTCGCTGCTGGTCCGCTTCGGTGACCCCGCCGTCGCCGACGCGTTCTGCGCCTCGCGCCTCGCGGGCGAGTGGAGCGGCGCCTTCGGCACCCTGCCCGCCGGCACGGACTTCGGCGCGATCATCGAGCGCCACACGCCGCGGGTCTAGACCCAGCGCTCGTCGAGGCGGCGGACCACTGCCTCGGTGAGACGGATCGCGTCCGCCAGGGTGCCGTAGTCGACGTTGTCCGGCACGTCGGTCGGCCAGTGGTAGTTGGCCGGCGTCTTGAGCTCGGTGCACGAGGCGATCGAGGCGCACGAGTAGCCCGCCTCGAGGGGATACACGCCGTCCGTCGCGTTGCGGAGCCGCAGGTTGGGGAACAGGGGGATCTCGAGCTCGGCAGCAAGACCGTCCACGAGCGCCAGGGCCTCCGGCGGGTACTCGGTGACCCCGAACATTCCCTCCCCGCGCAGCACGGTGAGGTGCGGGGAGCCGACGGTGTCAAGGCTGAGGAAGAACGTCTCCTCGCGTGGCAGGGCGGGGAAATGACGCGTCGCGAAATGGTGCATTCCCTCGCACGTCGCCTCCTCGGAGGTCGAGACCAGCATCACCCGGGCGCTCTCGGTCGGCCGCGCCGCGAGCGCGCGGGCGAGCGCCAGCATCGCGACGACGCCGGTGGCGTTGTCGTTCGCGCCGGGCACGGAATCGCGGGCGCCGAGGTCCGCCATCGCCGCGGCGACACCGGCGCTCAGAACCGTGCCGGCCCACATCAGCCACCGGCTTCCCGTGACCGCCCCCGCTGCGACCACGCCACCGCCGCCGACAACCGGCCACATCAGCGGCGGGCTGGTGTCGTTGCGCTCGATCAGGCCGAGCCGATCGGCGATCCGGGGGAGCGCGGGATGGAAGACGAGCCCCGCGTGGGCCGTGTCGTGGTGGGCGACGATGACGATCGTGCGGGTCGCGTCCTCGGGCCCGGTCGTGGCGACCACGTTCCACCCGCTGCGTTTCGGGAGCACCCGCCGGAGGCGACGCCCGCGCGGTGGGAGGTCGTCGATCGCGGCCGCGGACGCCGCCGCGCCCAGCGCCGCGCCGAGCATCCGCCGGCCCCGCAGCGCCGCGATCCCGGCGAGCGCCCCCGCGGCGGCGGTGAGCCCGAGCGGCCACCAGTAGCCGCCGTTCGAGTCCTCCACCTCGAGCCGCGCCGGCGCGCCGCACTCGGCGAGCCGCGCAGCGACCCATTCCGCTGCCCTTCGCTCGCCCTCGGTGGCCGTGGGTCGGGGGATCGCCGCGAGGTCCTCGACGTTACCGCGCAGCCGGTCGTGATCCGGCAACGGAGCCGGCGCCGTACTCGATCGTGTGGGAGTCGTGGCCACGGGGACGGGAAACCTAGCTCACCTTCCGATCGTGGCCGCTGCCTAAGATGGAGCCCATGCCCGCTGGCTCCGGACTAACCCTGTTCCGCGTCGCGGGGATCCGGATCGCGGTCGATTACACCTGGTTTCTCGTCCTCTTCCTCGTGATCCTGTGGCTGTCGGGCTTCTACCGATCGGTGACCGACGCCTCGACCGAGGCGGTCGGCCCCTATCTGCTCGCGCTGATCAGCGCGCTCCTGTTCTTCGGCTCGATCCTCCTCCACGAGCTGGGCCACGCGCTCGTCGCGGTCCGGCGCGGCGTCGGGATCGCGGACATCACGTTGTGGATGTTCGGGGGGATCGCGCGCCTCCAGCGCGACTCGGACTCGCCCGGGACCGAGTTCAAGATCGCGATCGCGGGCCCGATCGTCACGCTCGGGATCGCGCTGGTCTCGGGCGCGATCGGTGTCCTCGTCGCGGGGCGCGCGGACTTCGTCGACGCGATGATGGTCGAGGACGGCGCCCAGGTCTCGGGTGGGCTGGCGGTGATCGCGTGGCTGACCAGCATCAACCTCCTCGTCCTCTTCTTCAACCTGATCCCCGCCTACCCGCTCGACGGCGGCCGGATCGCGAGATCGATCGCGTGGCGGGTGACGGGCAACCGCGGGAGCGCAACCCGGTTCGCCGCCGGGCTGGGCCAGATCTTCGCCTGGATCCTGATCGCGTTCGGCCTCTTCCTTTTCATCGACGGCGATCCTCTCGGCGGGATCTGGCTCGGGATCCTCGGGTTCATCCTCTACCAGTCCGCCCGCGCCGCCCATGTCCAGAGCGAGGTCGCGAGCAAGATCAGCGGGGTCACGGTGGGCGACGTGATGGATCGCGAGCCGGTCGCGATTCCCGACCAGCTCACGGTTTCCGACGCCCTGAACGAGTACTTCCTGCGCTATCGCTGGCCGTGGTTCCCGGTCGTTGACGCCGCGCAGCGCTTCCAGGGACTGTTGAAGCGCGGGGCAGCGGACGCCGTTCCGGAGATGCGCCGCGGCTCCGCCACCGTCGGCGAGGTCGCCGAGCTCGACGCAACGAACGAGCTCCACGTGCGCGAGGACGCGCCGCTCGAGTCGCTGCTCGGAAACGTGAACCTTCGCCGGCTCGGCGCCCTGATGGCGGTGGACGCGAACGGCCGGCTG
>JBOGZH010000220.1:0-8710 GCA_050697095.1 Solirubrobacterales bacterium | reverse complement strand
TAAAACGCACCCGTCCCGCGCACGATCGCCGGGACGGTCTGGAACAGGATCCGCAGGTCTCGACCGAGCGACATGTTCTCCACGTAGTCGAGCTCGACGGCGAGGCGCTCGGCGAAGCTCAGCTCCCCGCGCCCGAAGACCTGCATCGGGCCCGTCATCCCGGGCTTGACCTCGAGCCGGAAGCGGTGCTCGGGCTCGTAGCGCTCGACGAGGTCGACCTGCTCGGGTCGGGGGCCGACGATCGCCATCTCGCCCCGCAGCACGTTGACGAGCTGGGGGAGCTCGTCGAGGCTGAAGCGGCGCAGAAGGCGCCCCACCCGGGTCACCCGGGGGTCGTCTCGGAGCTTGAACATCGGCTCGCGCAGCTCCTCGAGGCGGACGATCTCCGACAGCTCGGCCTCGGCGTCGGCGGCCATCGTGCGCAGCTTGAACAACCGGAAGGGGCGCCCCGCGGTCCCGGCGCGAAGCTGGGTGAAGATCACCGGGCCGCGGCTGTCGAGGCGGATCGCCGCCGCGACGAGGGGGAACAGGGGCAAGAGCGCGATCAGCGCGCAGGCCGAGATGCAGAAGTCAAAGGCGCGCTTCAGCATCAGGGTGGAGCGCGAGACGTCCCAGGTCTCATAGTCGAACACCGGCAGATCGGCGATCTGGGAGATCCGAAGCACGGGCAGCGCCCTGCCGCGCAGCGGGCTCACCACGCTGAGCTTCACCTGGCGGGCGCGACAGGCAACGACCAGGCGCGCGATCAGCTCGGGATCGACGCTCGGTGAGGCGACCACGACGCGGTCCATCCGCGCGGTGAGCTCGGCGAGCTCGGTGGGGGTGAGGCCGTCGGGCGAGGACTTCTGGGCGACGCGCAGGTGCATGTCGGTGAACAGCTCGGCCTTTCTGGCGATCGCCTCGGCGAGCTCGCCCGAGCCGATCACCGCGGTTGCCTCGGGCGGGGTCGCGCGGCGCCACGCCCAGCGCGCGATCCCGCGCAAGACGAACGCGGACAGCGCCGCGAGGAGGAACATCCGCGCCGCCCCCGCGGTGGTGAGCGAGGCGGCGGGGGTGAGGGGCAAGAGCAGGGCCACCGCCGCGGTTCCCCCCGCGGCCCAGGCGAGGATGCCGGGGACCTCGTCGACGGTGAGGTGGCGGATCGCCTCGTGGTCGCGGTCATAGAGCCCGACGAGCTTTGCGAGCAGGAGCCACAGGGGGAGGAAGGCGAGCGCCCACGGGGCCTCGGCGAGGGTGAGCCCGGCGCCCGCGGTCGCGAGGATCGCCGCGATCGCGTCGGCGAGCGCGAGCATCCGGCGGCGCAGCGCGTCGCGCCACCAGCGGGGGTGGGCGGCGGGGGAAGGTGCCTCCCGAGCGTCGCGCTGCGGAGAGCGCGCGCCAGGCTGCCGCTCCTCATCTGATGCCGGCGCCAGGTCCTGATCCCTGAGCGCCTCCGAAGATCTCATCCGCGCACCCTCCCGGGTTCTTCCCCTGTATCGCCATCCCGAGGATATTGGACTCGGGCGGGTGGACGGGGTCCGGTCACCCCTACCACGGAATCTCCGGTGCATGCGGACTCTCCACCGGGTTCACGGCGCCCCCCGCGACCCCGACGACTCATCGGCCTCTTCCTCCTCGGTGAAGATCGGCGCGCGGGGGTTCAGGGACTTGGCCTGCTCGAACGCGGCTGCCGCCGCGCGTTCCCTGTCCGCCCGCTGCTCGATCCGGCCCGCGACGTACCACAGCGACCAGTCCTCGGGCGCACGGTCGATCGCCTCCGCGACCTCGCGCCGCGCGGCGGGAAGGTCCTGGGCGGTCTCCTCCGCAAGGGCGAGCTCGAGCCGGGGCTCGGCGGCCCACGGCTGGAGCGTGGACGCGTCCGACGCGTCCTGCGCCGCGGTGGACAGATCCCCGCGATCGACCGCGGCCCGGCTGTCGTCGAGCTTGACCTCGGTGAGGAGGAGCACACCCGCGATCCACACCGCCGCCCAGCCGGCGAGCAGGGTCGCCACCCCCCAACCGAACGCGCGCCGAGGCGGCTCGCCACCGGGCGCGCCATCGGATCGCGTTTGCGAGCCGCTCGCCGCCGGGTCGGGTGAGACGGAGCGGAAGGTCGCGGGCCCGACCAGAAGCGCGACCGCGACCACGACCGGGCCGAAGGCGACCGGTATCTCCCACGTCCACTCGATCGTGGCGGACAGCACCCCAGCCGCGAGAAGCGCGAGCGTCACCTCCACCACACCTCCGGGCGACCCACCGCGGCGGCGGCGCCATCCGTGCACGGCGCCGAGGCCGATGAATGACCCGATCAGCAGCAGGCCGACCGCGCCCAGCTCACCCAGGGTCTCCAGGAAGAGCGAGTGCGCGTTGCGGAGGGTGCGCGGGATCGAGCCGTTCTGGTTCCACCACGCCTCGTAGCCGCCGGCCCCGATCCCCGTCACCGGGTCGCTCGCGAACGCATCGACGGCCGCCGACCAGAACTGGTAGCGCCCGCTCCCGCTCCCGCTCGCGATCCGCGCCGAGACCTGTGCATTGCCGACGCGCTCCACGGGCGGCGTGGACTTGAAGTCCTCGAAGCGCTGCACGGGGTCCGCGGCGAAGGCGCCGGCCAGCGCCACGACGGCGACGGCGGCGAGCGCGACGCGGACGAGGGTGGGCCGACCCGCGAGCCTCGTCACGATCCGGGGGATCGCGAGCCGCCTCAGGGGATCGTCGGCTGCGTACCGGATCAGCCCCACGGCGACGGAGAAGATCAGCGTCGCGAGCAGGATCTCATCCCCCGCGAACCTGGCCACCGCGGAGCCGGGCTCGTCGACCAGGGGCGATCGGAGCTCCGTCAACCCGCAGAGCAGCGCTCCGCCCGCGGTCGCGAGGGTGAGCCCGCCGGCGAGTCGCAGGCGAGCGGGACCGAGCGCCAGCAGGACGGCGAGCCCGACGACGGCCGCCACGATTCCGCCCCGCGAGGAGCTCAGGTACAGCGCGAGCAGGACCGGTGGAAGAGCCCCGATCGCGATCGCCCGGCCGCGCCGCGTCTCCGCCTGCGCCCCGAGCCACACCAGGAGCACGGTTCCGAGAGCCATGCAGGCGCCGAGCGCGTTCCAGTATCCGATCGGGTAGCTGAGCCTGCCCTCGGCGGAGGGGATGAAGTCGCCGATCTGGCTGTCGCTCCCCGGCAGCGCCGGCTCGAACCTGCTGCCGAGCGAGAGCGCCGCGACCGCGACCAGACCGATCGCGAGACCGAGCAGCCAGCCGCGGGCGCTGCCCGCCGGCGAGGCGAGGAGCACGATGGCGAAGAGCCCGGCGTAGCCCGCGACCCGAACCAGCTCGATGAAAGCCCGCCCGTCGTCGCTCGCCCAGCCCATCGAGAGCGCGGTGAGGAGCGCGAGTCCGGCGATGCACAGGCCGGCCACGATCGCCGGTTGCGGCACCGACGCGCGCGGCCAGGCGCCGACGGCGAGGCCGACGATCACCGCCCACCAGATCAACAGGGTTCCCGCCGCGAGCGCTTCCGGCGGAAACCCGCCCTCGACGAGCGAGACGGCGACGTAGACGACCGCAACTGCGACCGCCAGGGCGTGTTTCATCGGCGACCGGGCGCTCGCCTGATCGACCCCGACCCGGCGCTGGGCACCCGTCCTCTGCCCGTCGCCGGCCGGGGAGGTTTGAAATCGCTCTCGATCGAGTAGATGAACCAAGCTCAAGCCAAGTCTAGGTGCGCCCGGGGGATTGGTCGCGCGTGAGAGGAACGAGGTTCATCGGTGTCGCGGTCGTCATGACGGCCCTCCTGTTTCCGGCGTCTTCGGCGGGAGCGGTGGGACGCGACTTCTTCGGCGTGGTCCCGGTCGACACTCCCACGGCGGAAGAGTTCCAGACCATGGGCGGGGCGAGGGTCGGCACCTACCGGTTCCAGCTCGACTGGTCCAACGTGCAGCCGAACCAGGGCGGCGCCTATGAGTGGTCCGGGATCGACGAGCGGATCGGAAACGCGGCCGCGAACGGGATCGAGTCGCTTGCCTTCTTATACGGCTCACCCGGCTACGCGGCGGACGGCAACCGCCAAACCCCGCACGGCTCGCCCGAGGCCAAGCAGGGCTGGAATGACGTCCTTGCCGCGGCGGTGGAGCGCTACGGCCCCGGCGGAGAATACTGGACGAACCCCATGCTGTTCACGCTCCAGCACCCCGGGTCCGAGCCACGCCCGATCGACGCATGGCAGATCTGGAACGAGCAGAACTCCCCCACCTACTACCACCCGAAGCCGTCGGTAAAGGAGTACGCGGAGCTGTTGAAGATCTCCGACGAGGCGATCGGCGAGGCCGACGGTGGCGCGGACATCGTGCTCGGAGGCATGTTCGGAACCCCGAGCCGCAACAAGGGGATCTACTCGTGGAAGTTCCTCAAGCGGCTCTACAAGCGCAAGGGTGCGGAGAGCCACTTCGACGCCGTTGCGCTGCATCCGTACTCGCCGAACCTGGCGGGGATCAGGGCCCAGGTCGACCTCGCCCGGGAGAAGATCAAGATGGCCGGTGGCGGGAAGCCGCCGATCTGGATCACCGAGCTGGGTTGGGGTTCGGCGGGGACCAACGGCCACGGCCTGATCAAGTCGCCCGCGGGCCAGGAGAAGATGCTCCGGAAGTCGTTCAACCTCCTGCTCGACAAGAGGGGGAAGTGGAAGATCAGGCGCCTGCTGTGGTTCGCGTGGCGGGACCCGGTTGACGCAGCCGACCCGGTGGGGGTAGTGTGCGGCTGGTGCGCCTCCGCGGGCCTGCTGGAGCAGGACTCGAGTCCGAAACCCTCCTTTGACGGCTTTCGCAAGTTCACGGGGGCGACATGAGCGGCTCGAAGATGTGTACAGCGCTTGCGGTTTGCGAACGATCCCTGACATTCGCTAACGTGCCCGCTGAATGATCCGAGCGGGACTCAGTTCAGGTCGGATCGCACCGTTGCTCGTCTGCGCATTCGTCGCCCTCGCCGTGCTCGCGCCGGCGACGGCGAGCAGCCAGCCCGCGGTCGACGAGTACACGCTCGACATCCCGCAGGCCGGAGGCGGAGGATCCGACCCCACGGACCCGAACGCGCCCTCGAGCGGCGCCGGGGCGACCGCGGCGGGCGGTGGCGACGGGACCGGCGCGGGATCGGGATCCGGGCTCAGCCCCGCCGAGGCCGCCGAGGCCAAAGAGCGCAGGCAGGAGCGCCGCGAGGACGGCAGCGTCGCGTTCGGCGAGCTGCACGACGGCAAGGCGCAGGCGCAGGAGGACACCAGCTCGCGCAGCTTCCCCGAGGTGATCGCCGACACGGTGACCGACGGCGCGATGCTTCCGATCCTCGCCGGGCTCGTGCTGATCACCGGGGCAGGCGCGTGGCGCGTGCTCCGCGGCCGCAGGACCCTCACCGGACCGGCCGGCTGAATGCGCCGCCGGCTCACCTGGGCCACCACCGTCCTCGCGGTGGTCTCGGTCGGGGCGCTGGCCGGCGCCGGCTCGGCTGCCGCGGCCCCTCGCGAGTTCTTCGGCCTGGTCCCACAGGGAAAGACCCCTCCTCCCGAGGACATCCAGCGGATGGGCAGGGGCAACGTGGGGACGGTCCGGTTCCTGCTCAACTGGGCGGCTGTGGAGCCGCAGGACAACCAGTTCGACTTCTCAGGCCTCGACGACTACCTGGGCGATCTCGCCGCGGAGGGCATCCGGCCGCTCCCGTTCGTGTGGAGCGTCCCCCGGTTCGTCAGCAGCGACAGCCTCAAGATGCCGGTCGGCTCGGCCTCGGATCGAGAGCAGTGGCAGGCGTTCCTGCGCGAGATCGTGGGGCGCTACGGCCCCGGAGGCACCTACTGGACGACCGTCTTCCCCACCCAGCACCCCGGCGAGCAGGCGCTCCCGGTGGACACGTGGCAGATCTGGAACGAGCAGAACGCCCCCAAGCACGTCGACAAGCCCGACCCGGCGGGATACGCGCAGCTCCTGAAGATCTCGGACGCCGCGATCACCGCCGAGGACCCGAGCGCCGAGATCATCCTCGGCGGGATGTTCGGCAAGCCCACGGGCAAGGGCGGGCTGAAGGCGTGGAGCTTCCTCAAGCGCCTCTACAAGACGAAGGGCGTGAAGGCGGTCTTCGACGGCGTCTCGATTCACCCCTACTCGACCGACGTCAAGGGGATCCAGAAGCAGATCGAGAAGGTCCGCAAGGTCCTGAAGAAGAAGAAGGACAAGGCCGCGGACGTGTGGATCACCGAGCTCGGCTGGGGCTCGAAGAAGCAGGGGCGCCTCGGCGTCGGCAAGAAGAAGCAGGCCAAGCTCCTCAAGCAGTCGTTCAAGGTGCTGAACAAGAAGCGCGGGAAGTGGAACATCGGCGCCGTGATCTGGTACACGTGGCGCGACCTCGGCAACGCCCCGTGCGACTGGTGCGGCTCCGCCGGGCTGTTCGGGCAGAACGGGTTCGACCCCAAGCCCGCGTGGAACAAGTTCATCCGCTTTACCGGCGGAAGCTAGCTGATCTACAGCTAGCTGCCGCCGGCCATCGCCGGCAGGATCACGACCGTGTCGGCGTCCGTGACCGCGGTGTCGAGCCCGTCGAGGACGCGCACGTCCTCGTCGTTGAGGTAGACGTTGACGTAGCGGTTGAGGTCGCCATCCGGGGAGAAGAGCTGGGTCTCGGTCCCCGGATGGGCCTGCGCGAGCGCTCGTAGCACGTCTCCCACCGTCGCGCCGGGGGCGGCGATCTCGGCCTCCCCCCCGGTCTGCGCCCGCAGCACGGGCGGGATCTTCACCGTCGCCATGAGCGCTGGAGGCTACCCAGCCGGGTCAGCCGACGGCGGTCCCGGCGCAGAACGCGTCGTAGTCGGGAAACCTGCCCATCTCCGACTCGGGGATCTCGGGAGCGTCCTCCCCGCAGATCGGGCACTCGGGATCCCGCTTCACCTTCAGCTCGGTGAATCGAGTCCCGAGCGAGTCGTAGAGCAGCAGCCGGCCGATCAGCGGCTCGCCGATCCCGGCGACCAGCTTGATCACCTCGTTCGCCTGCAGCAGCCCCATCACCCCGGCCATCACGCCGAGCACTCCCGCAGCCCCACAGCTCGGGGCCAGCTCCGGCGGGGGCGGGGTCGGGTAGAGGCAGCGATAGCACGGGCCCTCGTAGGGCACGAAGGTGGAGAGCTGCCCGTCGAAGGCGAGGATCGACGCCGAGACGACCGGCTTTCGCAGCCGCACCGAAGCGTCGTTGAGCAGGTAGCGGGTGGGGAAGTTGTCGGCGCCGTCGACTATCACGTCGTAGTCCTCGATGATCTCGAGGATGTTGTCCGCGGCGAGGCGGGTCCGGTGCTCGACCACCTCGACGTCGGGATTCAGCTCGGCGATCGAGAGCCGGGCCGACTCCGTCTTCGGAGTCCCGACCCGCTCGGTGGTGTGGATCACCTGGCGCTGGAGGTTCGACTCTTCGACCTCGTCGTCGTCGACGAGCCCGAGCGTGCCGATGCCCGCCGCGGCGAGGTAGAGCGCCGCCGGCGACCCGAGCCCGCCCGCCCCGAGCAGCAGCACCCTGGCGTTCAGCAGTTTGACCTGCCCCTCCACGCCGACCTCGGGAAGCAGCGTGTGGCGCGAGTAGCGCATCCGCTGGTCCTTGGTCATGCCCTCCGGCTCGACGACCGGGAGGCCGGCCTCCTGCCAGGCCACGATGCCCCCTGCAACCGAGGCCGTGTTCTCGTATCCAAGCTCGCTCTCCAGCACGTCGGCCGCGCGAGCGGAGCGGTTTCCGGTCGCGCAGTAGAGCAGCACGCGTTGGGAGCGATCCGGCACCACGTCCTGGATCCGCTCCGCCACCGAGGCGGGTGGAACGAGGGTTGCGTCTTCGAGGTGGGCCTCGTCCCACTCGTGCTGCTCGCGGGTGTCGATCAGCACGGAGTCCCCGCGGGAGAGCTCGTCGCGCGCGTCGGCCGGATCGAGCTGCTCGATCCGGCTCTTCACCAGCTCGATCGGTTCTGTCGTGGCCATGTGCGAATTCTCCCCGATATCGCCCGGCGCCACCGCCTCACAACGGAAACGTCACAACGGCCTTGGCCGGGCTCAATACTTCACAAAGTATAGCGGGTCTCGCCTAGACGAGCGCAGGGCGCATCTGACGCAGCCGCCGCACCCGCTCCTCGATCGGCGGGTGGGTGGAGAACATCCGCGCCAGCCCACCGCCCGAGAACGGCTTCACGATGTACAGCGGCTCGGACGCTTGGTTGACCTGCATCGGGATCGCCTTCGCGCCCTCCTCGAGGCGCAGCAGCGCGCTCGCGAGCGACTCGGGATTGCCCGAGATCTCGGCCCCGGTCGCGTCCGCCGAGTACTCGCGCTGGCGGGAGATCGCGAGCTGGATGATCATCGCAGCGATCGGCGCCAGGATCACGAGCGCCAGCGAAGCTATGAGCCCGAGCGGGGACTCGTCGTCCTCGCCCCCGAACCACAGCAGCATGTAGCCGAGGTACGTGATCGCGCCACCGATCGTCGCCGCGACGGACGTGATCAGGATGTCGCGGTTGCGGACGTGCGCGAGCTCGTGCGCGAGGACCCCGCGCAGCTCGTCCTCGGACAGCAGCTTCGTGATCCCGCGCGTGACCGCCACCGCCGAGTGCTTGGGGCTCCGGCCGGTGGCGAACGCGTTCGGCTGGTCCTGGGGGATCACGTAGATGCTGGGCATGGGAAGGTCGGCGCGGGTGGTGAGCTCGCGCACCATCCTGTAGAGCCCGGGCGCATCG
>JBOGZH010000219.1:0-5853 GCA_050697095.1 Solirubrobacterales bacterium | reverse complement strand
GCGCCGCTTCGCCGACGTCACCTTGACGCTGGCGCGCACCGATTTCAAGCTGCGCTACCTCGACTCCGCGGTAGGGTATGTCTGGGCGATCAGGCGCTGCTCGTCGGTGAGGTCGAGATCCACATCGGGAAGCCTATTGACGCGGCGGTGTCGAGCCGGGGACGGCGACCCTCAGCTCAGCTCGCGCTCGACCACGCGCCGGAAGGCCTCGGCTGCCTCCCGCGCCGCCCGCGGCGCCGGGGCTCCGGGGAGCTCACGCCCGTCGATCGCCGAGACCGGCTGGACCTCGCGCGTGGTCGAGGCGAGGAAAGCCTCGCCCGCGCCGAGCAGGTCCTCGACCGGCCACGCGCCCCCCTCAACGTGCAGCTCGCGGACGATCTGTGCCCGGGTGATCGAGTCGAGGATTCCCGTGTCCAGCGCGGGGGTGCGCAGGCCCCCCTCCGGCGAGACCCAGAAGACGGCCGAGGTCGGGGCCTCCAGAACGATCCCGTCCGGCCGCACGAGGATCGCCTCGTCGGCGCCCCGCGCCTGGGCGATCCGGGTCGCCTCCATGTTCGCCGCGTAGGAGATCGACTTCACCCCGGTGAGGATCACGCTCGGCGCATAGGTCACGGTCGCGACGCTGAGCGTTTCGGGGTGAGGGGGGAGGGGCTCGGTGAGGAGCAGGCGGCGGCCGCCCCGGGTGAGCACGATGCGCAGCGCCGCGTCGGCGTTCCCGAGCGCGGCCAGCAGCGCCTCGATCTCGCGCTCGATCGTGGCGCGGTCGAGCGACAGCTCGATCGCGCCTGCGGAGCGCTCCAGCCGGTCGAGGTGATCGCCGAGCGTGAACGGCCGCCCCGCGTACAGCCGCACCATCTCGAACACGCCGTCCCCGCGAAGCAGCCCGTCGTCGGCGACCGGGATTCGCGCCTCCGCGGTGGGCGAGATCGCGCCGTCGACGCTTGCGAGCTCGGGGACCGGCATCGGGCTATCTTGCACTAACCGCCGGCCGCCGGGTTCTCGACCACGGTCGCCACTCCCTGGCCGACGCCGACGCACAGGCTGGCGATGCCGTAGCGGGCATCGCGCCGCCGCATCTCCCACACGAGCGTGGTCAGGAGACGCGCTCCAGAGCAGCCGAGCGGGTGGCCGAGGGCGATCGCGCCGCCGTTCACGTTCAGCCGCTCCTCGTCGATACCCAGCTCCCCCACACAGGCGAGGACCTGCGAGGCGAAGGCCTCGTTGATCTCGATCAGATCGACGTCGTCGAGCTCGAGGCCGGCGGCGTCGAGCGCGCGGGGGATCGCTCGAAGGGGCCCGATCCCCATGTACGCGGGATCCACGCCCGCGACGCCGATCGAGACGATCCGACCCAGAGGCTTGGCCCCGAGCTCGGCCGCTCGCTCCTCCGAGGCGAGCACGAGGCAGGCGGCGCCGTCGTTGAGGGTCGAGGCGTTGCCCGCGGTCACGGTGCCGCCCTCGCGGAACGCGGGGCGTAGCCGTGCCAGACGCTCCATCGAGGTGTCGGCGCGCGGACCCTCGTCGGTCTCGACCGGCACGGGGTCGCCGCCGTCGCGCGGCGCCTTGACCGGGACGATCTCGTCCGCAAACCGCCCCGACTCGGTCGCGTCGACGGCGCGCTCGTGACTGCGCAGCGCGAAGCGGTCCTGCTCCTCGCGGCCGATCCCGTAGCGCTCCGCCACGTTCTCGCCGGTCTCGCCCATCGACTCGGTCGAGTAGAGCTGCGCCATCCGCGGGTTGACGAGCCGCCACCCCAGGGAGGTGTCGTGCATCGTCTGCGGGCCCCGCGGCAGCCCCGCCTCCGGCTTGGGGACCACCCACGGCGCGCGGCTCATCGACTCCACTCCGCCGGCGAGGTAGAGGTCGCCCTCGCCGAGCCGCAGCGCCCGCGAGGCCTGGTTCACCGCCTCCAGCCCCGAGGCGCAGAGCCGGTTCACGGTCACTCCCGGCGTTTCGACGGGGAGGCCCGCGAGCAGCGCCGCCATCCGCGCGACGTCGCGGTTGTCCTCGCCCGCCTGGTTCGCGGCGCCGAGGTAGACGTCGCTGACCTCCGCCGGGTCGATCCCGCTTCGCTTCACGGCCGCTCCGATCGCGCCCGCGGCGAGGTCGTCGGGCCGCACCCCGGAAAGGACGCCGCGAAAACGCCCCATCGGGGTCCGCACGGCGTCGATGATCAGCGCCTGGGGCATGGACGCTCTATCCTCGCAAGCGGGCGCATGGAGTTCATGTTCGCCACCGTCGGGATGATCGGACTGATCGTTCTGGTCCTCGTCCTCCTCGCCCGGGCCTACCCGGGAAGCGGCGCCGACCTCGTCGACTGGAAGCCGACCCGCTCGCCCGAGCTGGAGGCCCAGCTCGAGATCGCCGACGTGCAGCAGATGATCGAGGCGCAGAACGAGTACCGCCGGCGCCGCGGGGAGGAGGACCTCACCGAGGAGCAGGTCCAGGAGTGGGCGACGGAGGACGAGCGGGTGAGGACGCAGGCGCGCGACGCCTACGAGAAGCGCCTCCGCGAGCTCGAGGACGAGCTGGGCGTCTAGTCACGCACGTGGCGCGGGCGCTTCTGGTCGGCTGCGGGTGCCGCGGGCGCGAGCTCGGCCGCGTCCTGCGCGCCGGCGGCTGGGAGGTGCGGGGGACGACGCGCGATCCCGACCGCGTGGGCGAGATCGACCGCGCCGGGATCGAGGGCGTCCTCGCCGACCCGGAGCGGGTGGGGACGGTCCTCGAGCACGTCGGCGACGTCGCCCTCGTGGCATGGCTCCTCGGCTCGGCGAGTGGCGACGGCGAGCTCCTCGAGGCGGTCCACGGGCCGCGCCTCGAGCGCCTGCTCGAGGAGCTCGTCGACACCCCGGTGCGGGGATTCGTCTACGAGGGGGCAGGCTCGGTGCCGGCGTCTCTGCTTCGAGGCGGTGCGGATCTGCTCGGCGGCGCCGCCGAGCGGTGGCGGATTCCGGTCGCGGTCATCGAGCACGAGCCCGCGGAGTGGCGCGGCTGGGTCGATGCCGCCCGAACCGAGATCCACGCACTGATCGGAGCGTGAATCAAGCGCACCTACTGGGGAAAGCAAAATGCCTAAAATCGGATTGGGTTTAGACAGATTCCGTCGAACGAGCGTGGAGGTGGCGCCGTGGCTGAGTACGAGAAGGACGTCCTGGTCGAGACCGGCTGGGTCGCCGAGCACCTTGAAGACGACTCGATCCGGGTCGTCGAGGTCGACGAGAACCCGGCGCTGTACGCCGAGGCCCACATCCCCGGGGCGATCGGGTTCGACTGGAAGACGGATCTTCAGGACCAGGTGAGGCGGGACTTCCTCAGCGCCGAGGACTTCGGCGCGCTCATGGGGAGCCGCGGGATCTCCAACGACCACACGGTGGTCCTGTACGGGGACCGCAACAACTGGTTCGCGGCCTACACGTACTGGTACTTCCTCTACTACGGCCACGACAAGGTGAAGCTGATGAACGGGCCGCGCGAGAAGTGGATCTCCGAGGACCGCGACACCGAGACGGATGCTCCGAGCCATCCCGAGGCGAGCTTCAAGGCGAAGCAGCCGGACGAGGGGATCCGGGCGCGGCGCGACGAGGTGATGAAGGCGCTCGACGCCGACGTCAACCTCGTCGATGTGCGGAGCCCCCAGGAGTTCTCCGGCGAGCTGATCGCGATGGCCGGGTACGAGCAGGAGGGCGCACAGCGCTCCGGCCACATCCCGAGCGCGATCTCGGTTCCGTGGGCGCAGGCCGTGAATGAGGACGGCACGTTCAAGTCGGCCGACGAGCTGCGCGAGCTGTACACCTCGAAGGGCGTGCTCGAGGACGGCAAGCCGGTGATCGCCTACTGCCGGATCGGCGAGCGCTCCGCGCACACGTGGTTCGTGCTCCACGAGCTGCTCGGCGTGGACGACGTCGAGAACTACGACGGCTCGTGGACCGAATGGGGCAACCTGGTCGAGGTGCCGATCGAGAAGGACGTCTAGGAACGCGCGCGCTCGAACAGCGCGCTCAGGATTCGCGCCGTCGCTCCCCACACGAGGTGCTCGCCGACGACGTAGGTCTCGGTCTTGATCGGCACGCCGCGGCGGATCAGCCGCCGCATCGCGAACCCCGCCTCGAGCTCGTCGATGTGAAGAAGCAGCACCGCCGCCACCTCGGCGGGATTCGGCTGGAAGTCGAGGCCGCTCGGAATCAGGCCGACGAAGGGGTGGATCATGTACCCGGTGACCACCGTCGACACGGGCGGCAGGGCGCCGAGCACCTCGACGTCGGCGGGGTCGAGCCCGATCTCCTCCTCGGCCTCGCGCAGCGCGGCGGCGAGGAGGTCCTCGCCCGGCTCGGGCCGCCCGCCGGGGAGGGAGATCTCGCCGGCGTGGCGGCTGAGGTCCTCCCGGCGCTCGGTGAACACCAGCCCCGGTCGGTCCCCGACGCCGAAGAGCGGCGCGAGCACGGCGGCGTCGGTGCTCCCGCGGGTGTTCGTCGGGACGGCCTCGCCGGCGGGGAGAAGCGTGGCTCTGAGCTCTTCGGGCGCGAAGTTCACCGGAGTAGGATCAGTGATTGAACCAGCGTGCCAGGAGGTGCGAGGACGATGGCCGAGGCTCTGCTGATCATCGACTTCCAGAACGACTTCACTCCCGGCGGTGCGCTTGCGGTCTCCGGCGGAGACGAGATCGGCGAGCCGGTGCGCAGGCTCGCCGAGCGCCTCGACATCGTCGTCGCGACGCGGGACTGGCATCCCCCGGACCACGCGTCGTTCGAGGCCGAGGGCGGTCCATGGCCGGTCCACTGCGTGCGGGGAACCACCGGTGCGGACTTCCATCCCGCGATGGCGGAGGTCGACGTCGACGCCGTCGTGGACGTGGGCCGGGAGCGCGACGACGAGGGCTACTCGGGATTCGAGAACTCGGAGCTCGCCGGCATCCTCCGCGAGCACGACGTGGAGAAGGTCTACGTGGTCGGGCTGGCGACCGACTACTGCGTGCGCGCATCGGCGATCGATGCCTGCAAGGAGGGCTTCGACACGACCGTCGTCGAGGACGCGATCCGCGCGGTGGAGGTCACCGGCGGCGACGGCGCTCGCGCGATCGAGGACATGAAGGCGGCCGGCGCCCACCTAACCACCTCCGACCAAGTCCTCAGCGGCGTTCGCGGTTAGATGATCACCTGGACGGTCCCCCCGTCCACGCTCCACGCCGCGCCGGCGACGTAGGAGGCCCGCTCGGAGCACAGGAAGGCGATCGCCCCGGCGATCTCGCCGACCTCGGCGAGGCGCCCGATCGGGCGCTTCGCCCCGGCGGCCTCGAGCGCGTCGCTGCGACTGTCGTGGCCCGCGTGCTCCTTCGACTGGTCGAGCAGCCCGCCGGGCGCCATCCACATCTCCGAGGCGACGGGGCCCGGGCAGATCGCGTTGACCAGCACACCCTTCGCGGCGTAGCGATCGGCGAACAGCCGCGAGAGCGACAGCTCGGCGGCCTTGGTGACCGAATACTCGGGCATGCTCGCGGAGGGTCGCTTGCCGGCGGTGCTCGCCACGTTCACGATCCGTCCCCACCCGCGCTCGACCATACCGGGGACGGCGGCGCGCATCGCCCTCAGGGGGGCGATCACGTTGATCTCCCACGCCGACTGCCAGTCCCTGTCGGGCACGTCGTCGAGGTCGCGCCACTTCGCATCGCCTGCGTTGTCGACGAGCACGTCGAGCTTCCCGAACCTCTCCTCCGCCTCGGCGAGGATCCGCGTTCCGGCGTCGGTGACGGTGACGTCGAGCTCCAGGATGGCGGCGTTGCCATGGGCCTCGGCGCCCGCCCGCCCGCATTCCTCGGCCGCGTCGGCGAGCGCGCCCGGGGAGCGGGCGACGAGGAGC
>JBOGZH010000218.1:0-5753 GCA_050697095.1 Solirubrobacterales bacterium | reverse complement strand
GCCCGATCTTCACCCCGGAGGTCATCAACGACATCCACGTGAAGGCCGAGCTCGGCCGCTACCGGATGCGCGGCTTCTCGATGTTCAAGAAGCTCCCGGGCTGGGACGAGCTGATCTTCCTGCCGGGCACGCTGACGCGGTTCGTGATCGAGGGCTACCGCGAGAAGTGCGACACGAAGACGGTGCTGGGCAGCCGGTTCGCGAAGAAGCCACTCGAGCTCGACATCCCCGTCTACATCACAGGGATGAGCTTCGGCGCGCTGTCTCTCGAGGCGAAGATGGCGCTCGCCAAGGGCGCCTCGATGGCCGGCACGGCGACCTGCTCCGGGGAGGGCGGGATGACCCCGCCCGAGCGCGACCTCTCGACCAAGTGGTACTACCAGGTGATTCAGAGCCGCTACGGCTTCAACCCGCACCACCTGATGCTGGCCGACGGGATCGAGTTCTTCATCGGGCAGGGGTGCAAGGTGGGCATCGGCGGCCACCTGATGGGCCAGAAGGTGACCGAGCAGGTCGCCGAGATGCGCTCGCTGCCCCCCGGGATCGACCAGCGCTCCCCGGCGCGCCACCCCGACTGGCTGGGGCCCGACGACCTCTCGCTCAAGGTCCAGGAGACCCGGGAGGCGACCAACTACGAGGTGCCGATCCAGCTCAAGCTCGGCGCCGCGCGCGTCTACGACGACGTCCGTATGGCCGCCAAGTGCGGGCCGGACATCATCTACCTTGACGGTGCCGAGGGCAGCACCGGCGCCGGGCCGCACATCGCCGCCGAGGAGACGGGCATCCCGCTGCTGGCCGCGATTCCCGAGGCCCGCCGCGCGCTCGAGGACGTCGGCCTCGTCGACGAGGTCGACCTGGTCGTGGCCGGCGGAATCCGCAACGGCGGCGACATCGCCAAGTGCCTGGCGCTCGGCGCCGACGCGATCGCGATCGGCCACTCCGCGCTGATGGCCCTCAACTGCAACAAGGAGATCCCGGGCGTCACCGACTACGAGGGCACGGTCGGAGTTCCCGCCGGTCAGTGCTACCACTGCCACACGGGCCGGTGCCCGGTCGGGATCACCACGCAGGACCCCGAGCTGCGCAAGCGGCTCCACGTCGACGAGGCGGCGCAGCGCGTGTTCAACTTCCTGCACGCGCTGACGCTCGAGGTGCAGATGCTCGCGCGCGCCTGCGGCAAGACCAGCGTCCACAGCCTCGAGCCCGAGGACCTCGCGGCGCTCACGGTGGAGGCTTCGGCGATGGCCAAGGTGCCGCTGGCGGGCACCGAGTACATCCCCGGCGTCAGCGAGGAGCGCGCGCTCGGCGAGATCCGCACCCTGCTGGACCAGTATCTCGAGAACCCCGTCGACTTCCTGCCGGCGCCAGCCGGCATCGCGGGGGAGGAGCCCAAGTGACCAGGGCAGAGGACGTCCGCGAGCCCGAGAAGGTCACCACGCTCGACGCCGAGTTCCTCTCCGGGAAGCGCTTTCCATACCAGGAGGACATCTCGCTCGTCGAGGACGTCGACCTCGACGCGGCGACCCCCGGCAAGGACCTGAACTGGCTCGAGGACGTCGAGCTGCTCGAGGAGGAGGGCACCCCGGCCGTCTTCGACCGCTACTCAAACTCGTTCTTGCGCATCTACTTCCCGATCCCCGAGGGCCGTGAGGACGAGATCGCCCGCAAGGTGCTTATCGCCCACCTGACGGCGGGCAACTCCTACGGGATCAGGCTCAAGCAGGCTCACGCCAAGTTCGCCCAGCCCGAGCTCGGCCCCTGGGTCGAGGACTCGCCGATCGTCGGTGGGGACTGGAAGCCGTCCGTGCTCGAGGGCTGGGAGCCGCCGGACCACTGACGCCGATGGCAGCGGTCCCCGACTACGCTCGCAACGTCGTGATAGGCGCGGGCGTCCACGGCCTGTCCACCGCGTGGCACCTGGCGCTCGCGGGAGAGGACGTCCTGGTGCTCGACAAGGACCGCGTCGCGGCGGGCGCCTCGGGGATCGCCTGCGGCGTGGTCCGCAACAACTACTTCCAGCCCGCGATGTCGGAGCTGATGGCCGCCTGCGTGGAGATCTGGGAGTCCGATCCCGAGGCCCTCCACTACCACGGGTCGGGTTACCTCGCGCTCGGGCCGCCCGCCCAGGAGTCGGACCTGGCCGAGGTGTTCGAGCGCCAGCAGCGGATCGGCTACCCCTCCGAGCTCCACGTGGGAGAGGGGGCGGTGAGCGCGCACATGCGCGAGCTGTTCGGCGACTGGCGGGCCGAGGGCCTCAGCGTCTGCCTGCACGAGCGCGCGGGTGGGTTCGCGTTCAACGTCGAGTCGATGCGGGGGCTCGCCGAAAAGGCGCGGGCCGCGGGCGCGCGGATCGTCGAAGGGGTGGAGGTGACCCGGTTCGAGCTTGACGGCTCGGGAGCGGTCACCCGCGTGGAGACGAGCGCGGGGCCGGTCGAGGTCGACCAGGTCGTGGTCGCGGTGGGGCCGTGGATCCCGGTGTTGTGGGAGATGCTCGGGCTGCCCGGGCAAATCGACGTGCATCGCCCCGACGGCTCCGTCGACCGCGACGTGCCGATGTGGACCTACTGGTACCTCCAGGAGGGAGAGGTGGCGCTGCCGCCCTCGACCTTCGACACGGCCCAGGGGCGCGAGGCGCCGGTGCTCCACGTGGACTCAGACCGCCCGCTGGACGACGACGAGGGGCACCTCGTCACCGAGGGCCCATGGGGCATCTACGCGAAGCCCGATCGCGAATCGGTCCAGGGCGGCGCCCAACCGCTGCCGGTGGGGGAGAGCATCGATCTCGACCCCTACCCGACCGGCACCGTGGAGCCCGGGTTCCCCGACCTGTGGTGCGCGGCGCTGTCCCACTGCATGGAGCGCTTCGAGGGCTGCCGCCCTCTCTACAACCAGGTGCGCTCGGGGGGCGCCGGCGCCTTCACCGCGGACAACTTCCCCGTGTTCGACCACATGCTGCCCAACGTCTTCGTCGCCGCCGACTCGAACCACGGCTACAAGATGATCGCCGTCGGCCGGGAGATCGCCCGCGTGCTCCAGGGCGAGCACTCGTCCCTCCTGCACCCGTTCCGCTTCGAGCGCTTCGCGACCGGGGACCTGCACCCCGTCTCGCACAGCCCGTATCCGTGGAGCTGAGCACCGGGGGGCCGTCGAGCCACGTCGTGATCGGCGGCGGGGTGCTGGGGCTGTCCGCGGCGTGGCGGCTCGCGGAGCGAGGCGCGGACGTCGTCGTGCTTGAGAAGGCCCGGATCGGCGCCGGCGCGTCGGGAATCGCCGGAGGGATCGTGCGCAACTACTATCGCTCGGCCGCGATCTCGGAGGTGATCCGGCGCTCGGTGGAGCTTTTCGAGGCGGAGCCCGACGCCTACGGCTTCCGCCAGGTCGGATACGTGGCGGCCGTGCCCGAGGAACAGGTGGAGGACCTGAAGGCGATCCGCGACCACCACGAGCGGGTTGGCTACGACTCCGAGCTCGTGGTCGGGGCCGAGCCGTGCCGCGAGTACCTCGCCTGGACGTGGCCCGACTGGGAGGCGGAGGTCGAAGCCGTCCTGCACGAGCGGCGCGGCGGCTGGGCGGACGCGATGCAGACCGTCCGTCACCTGGCAGCTCGCGCCCGCAAGGCTGGCGCGATGATCGAGGAGGGCACCGAGGTGAGCGGGTTCGAGATCGGATCGGACGGTGTCGAAGCGGTACTGACGTCGCGTGGCCGGGTCAGGTGCGAGGCCGTGCTGGCCGCCCCGGGGCCGTGGGCAGCGCGCGTCTGGGCTCAACTCGGGCAAAGCGGCGAGGTCGAGGTGGCCCTGAACGGCGACCGCGAGCGCCGCCCGCTGTTCTCCTACCTGAAGGCGCAGGAGGGCGAGTTCGCGTTGCCCGGGGTCGGCCTTGCCGGCTCCGCGGGCCACGAGGCGCCCATCGTTCACCTCGACCAGGCCGGACCGCTCGTCTCCGACCGCGACGGCCGGACCATGGCGGAGGGGCCGTGGGGCATCTACTTCCGGATGGGGCGCACCGGCGCGGGAATAACGGGCGGGGGCCTGCCCGTGGCGCTCGACAAACCCGCGCTCGACCCCTACGGGCCCGACAACCCGGCGCACGCGGCCGAGCCGTCGTTCGGCGAGTTCTTCACCTCGGGGCTGGCCGCGGCGATCCGTCGCTTCCGGGGCCGCTCAGGCGACTGGAGGCAGACCCTCGCCGGCGGGATCGTCATGCACACCCCCGACAACTACCCGATCTGCGACCGGGTGCTGCCGAACGCGTACGCGATCGTCGACTCGGGCCACGGCTTCAAGATGCTGGCGCTGGGGCGACTCGCCGCCGACGACGTCCTCGACGGGGGCGCGCCGCTGCTGGAGCCCTTCCGCCTCGCGCGCTTCGAGCGCGGCGAGACGCACACGGCGTCCAAGGGTCCCTATCCCTGGACCTGAGAGCCTGAGCTACGCGGCGAGCCGAGCGAACCTGACCCGGTTGGCGATCGCATCCTGCGTCAGCCCGAGGCGCCGCGCCGGCCGATCCTGGGTGCCCGACGACTACCGCCACACCAGCTACGAGATCTGGGAGGCAATGGCGCCGGGTCCGGCTCAGACGTCAACGATGACTTCGAAGCCGCCCCAAATCATGCGCTTGGCGTCGTAGGGCATCGCCTTTGGGTCCATCATGTCGGCTAGGCGCGGGTCCTTCATCACCTTGGCGTTGACGCGGTCGCGGTGCGCCCGCGACTTGAACACGATCCACGAGAACACCACGGTCTCGTTGCGCTTGCGCTTGACGCTGCGTGGGAACGACGTGACCTTTCCCATCTTCACGTCGTCGGCGACACATTCCCGGTATTCCAGCGCGCCGTGCTCCCGCCAGATCTTGCCCGCCTTGCGTGCAATGCGGCGGTAGGCATCGATGTTGCGCTTCGGAACCGGTTGAACAAATCCATCGACGTATCGGGCCATGCGAAACCTCCTGAGGTTGCCAGAGGGTGGCTGCCTTAGCTGTTCCCACCGCCCTCGTTCTCCGCGATGCGCGCCTTGACGAGCGTCGTCACAAGGGGGGCGGGGAGCGGGTTGTCTGCCGGAAAGCGGATCGTGGTCTTTCCAAGCTCGAAGTCCTTGAGCTCGGCAGCGTGCGCGCGCATCACGTCCGAGCTCATGACGTAGAGGCCGCAGTGGTCCTTGTGCGCTGCGAACGCCACTAGCGGTCCGTGGTGCTTGTAGGTTGGGATCTGGTAGCTGATCACCTCCGTGGCCTCGGGCGCGGCCGCTGTGATCGTCTTGCGAAGCCCTGTGAGCGCGGCGCGCGCATCGTCGGGGGCCGCCGCAAGGTAGTCGTCAACTGTCTCCGCCCGTGCGCTCTTCCTCGCGGCCATCGATCCTCCTGTCTCGGATTCTCCACCAAAGACCGCCGGGCGCAAGGAAATTCATCGTCGGGCACGCCCTGCGGAAGCTCACCCAGAGGTGGGTGCGAGGTCGAGCCAGTTCCCGAACAGGCGGCGGGCGGCGGGGTGGAGCTCGTCGGCGCGGCGCTCGACGTCGGCGATGAACTCGGCGCCGCGCTGCACGCCGAGCGTCTCGGCGAGCGAGCGGCGGTAGGCGGGCACCTGGGCCCACTCGCGGGCCATCTCGCCGGTGACCTCGAGGTGGAACTGGACGCCGTAGGCGCGCTCCCCCGCCCGGAAGGCCTGGTTCGGCACCTGCGGCGAGCGCGCGAGGAGCGCGGCGCGGGCGAGCTCCACCCCGCGGCCCGCCGCCTGTTCTCGAACTGGCTGGACC
>JBOGZH010000217.1:0-2425 GCA_050697095.1 Solirubrobacterales bacterium | reverse complement strand
CGCGAACACCGGCGAGCAGCTGGCCGTGGAGTACATGGGCGAGCGCTACCCGGTGACGGTGGAGCGGGTCGACTCGACACCGCTGTTCGACCCCGACAACGAGAGGATCAGGTCGTAGAGACGAGGGCTTAGTCGGCTCCGGCGGCCTCCGCGATCCGGCGGTAGGCGGCCGCCGGATCCGCGTCCCCGAACACCGCCGAGCCCGCGACGAACAGCGTCGCGCCGGCCTCGGCGACGGAGGCGACGGTCTCGGCCTCGATGCCCCCGTCCACGGCCAGCACCGGCTTCGGGGCCGCGTCCCGCAGGCGGGTGACCTTGCCGGGCGAGGAGGCGATGAACGACTGTCCTCCCCACCCCGGGTTCACGGTCATGCAGAGCACGAGGTCGGCGGCGTCGCCGAGCTCGAACACCGCGTCGACGGGCGTCCCGGGGTTGAGCGCAAGGCCGGCGAGACAGCCGAGCTCGCGAACCGCGGACAGCGTCCGGTTCGCGTGCACGGTCGCCTCGGCGTGGAACGTGACGCAGTCCGCGCCGGCGCGCGCGAACTCCTCCACCTGGGCCTCGGGACGCTCGATCATCAGGTGGACGTCGATCGCCCCGCCCGCGGAGTGAACGCGATCGGCGATCGCCCCGACCACCAGCGGTCCCATCGTGATCGGGGGAACGAAGTGGCCGTCCATCACGTCGACGTGGATGACCCGGGCGCCCGCCTCCATCACCTCATCGACCTGCGAGCCGAGCCGGGAGAAGTCGGCGGAAAGGATCGACGGCTCGACACGGCGCGCCGAGAACAGCTCGCGCGCGCTCACGGCCCGCCGCCAACCGCGCGAAGAGCTCGCTCTTCCGGCGTCCTGCCCGAAACCGCGTGAAGAGCTTGCTCTTCGCGCGTTCTCATATCGGACGCAGCATCGACTGGTGGCATTGCTGGCACAGCATGTCCTGGGTCGAGCTCATGCGGCTGATCGTCTGGTGCGTCCCGCAGCTCGGGCACTGGGAGACGAGCTCGAAGCGGCGCAGGCAGTAGACGCACCGAAAGCGACCCGGGAGCTGGGTGGGGCGCAACCACGGCTCCCCGCAGCCGGGGCATGCCGGGCGGGGGAGCTCGGGCTGCGCCGCCGACTCCTCCACCTCAAGCCGCCTCGTGACGGAGCCGGGCGATGAAGAAGCCGTCGGTGCCGTCGCGGTCGGGGCGGAGCTGGAGAAGCCGCGCGTCGTGGGCGGACGCCAGCTCCGGGTGCGCGGCGCCGAGGTCGTCGGGCGCCATCTCCGAGCCGGGCCGGGTGAGGAGCGAGGCGATCCGGTCCTCGTTCTCCCGCCGGGAGATCGTGCAGGTCGAGTACACCAGCGTTCCGCCGGCCCGCAGCGCGGCGGCGCCGCGCTCCAGGATCCTCCCCTGAAGCCGGGCCAGCTCCGAGACTTGCCCCGGTGACTTGCGCCACCGGGCGTCGGGCCGGGACGCCAGCGTGCCGAGGTCCGAGCAGGGCGGATCCACCAGGACCCGATCGTAGCCGCCACCGGCGTCATCGCGTGCAGCGTCGGATTCGAACACTCGGACGCATCCCGCTCCAAGCCGCTCGCAGAGCTCACGAAGCTCCGCCGCTCGCCGCGGGTGCTTCTCGACCGCGACGATCTCGCCCTCGTCGCGCATCCGCGCGGCGAGCTGCGTGGTCTTGATCCCCGGCCCGGCACAGAGATCGAGTACCCGCTCGCCTGGCCGTGGATCGAGAAGCTCGACCACGAACGCCGACGCGCGGGACTGCGGGACCAGCGCGCCGGCGTCGATCTCGCCGGCGAGTCGGGCGCCGATCGCCCCGCGAACGACGAGAGACTCGGGCGGCGCCGGTGGACGCGCGGGTCGCTCGACGGGCCCGCCCCCGCTCACCAGCTCGCCGAGCACCGCCTCCGCGGGGGCGCGGAGCTCGTTCACGCGCAGCGCGGTCTCGGCGGGCTCGTTGTCGGCCGCCATCAGGCTTCGCGCGCCCTCCGCTCCCAGCTCCTCCCACCACATCTCGGCCAGCCACTCCGGGTGCGAGAGCGCGATCGCCGCCTCGGCCGCAGTGGCGTCCGAAAGGTCGGCCAGCAACGCCTCGCGTTCACGCCCCGCGCGGCGCAGCACGGCGTTGACCAGCCCCGCCCCGCTTCGTCCCCCCGCGCCCTTCGCCAGCTCCACTGCCTGGTCGACCGCGGCGTGGTCCGGCGTCGCGGACGCGAACAGCAGCTCGTAAAGGCCCAGGCGCAGCGCCGCGAGCAGTGGAGGATCGATCTCGCTCGCCGGACGAGCGGCGAGCGAGGCGATCAGGTGGTCGAGGGTTCCGCGGCGCTGGATCGCCCCGTAGGCGAGCCGCTGCGCGAGGGCGCGATCGCGGCCCTCGAGCGCGTGGCGGCGCGCTGCGGCCGGGAGCGCGCGGTCGGCCCACGCCCCATG
>JBOGZH010000216.1:0-21040 GCA_050697095.1 Solirubrobacterales bacterium | reverse complement strand
ACCGCGAGGGAGGCGGGCGCGGATCGGGTCGCAGCGTCCCCGGCTTCGACCTGCTCGATGCCCTGCGCGCGTGCGAGTCGCATCTCGTCCGCTTCGGTGGACACCGCGCCGCCGCCGGGCTCGAGATCGAGGCGGGCCGCGTCGACGCCTTTCGCGAGGCTTTCGTGGCCCGCGCCGCGGAGTCGCTGCGGCCCGACGACCTCGTGCGAACCGAGACCGTCGACGCGGTGGTCGGGGGTGACCGGCTGGGGCACGACACCGCCGAGGAGCTGGAGCGGCTCGGCCCGTTCGGAGTCGGCAACCCGGGCGTGCGCCTGCTGGTCCCCGCGGCGCGGATGGGCGACGTGCGCCCGATGGGGGACGGCAAGCACGCGCGCTTCAGCGTCCACAGCGGCGCCGCCCGGGCGGTCGGGGTGGCATTCGGCGTCAACGGGTCGCTGTCGACCATCGACGATTCCCCCGTGGACCTGTCCGTTTGCCTGGAGCTCAACCAGTGGAACGGCGCGGTGGAGCCGCGGGTGGTGCTGAACGAGCTCTATCCGATCTCCGCGTCGGCGGCGAGGTGCGCCGAGCCCGCGGACGGGGACGAGTGGTGGGAGCGATTTGAGGCGGAGCGAGGCGCCGAGCTCGATCGGTGGCCGCCGCCCGTCCCGGCCGGCGGGGGGAGCGGTGTCACGCGGGAGGTCGTCGAGCGGGCCGGCGGATCGGGGGTGGCGACGCTCGCCGACCTCGTGTCGAGCGGGTCGCCGGTGATCGCGCTGTGCGCCGACGCCTCGCGGCGCGCGGCGCTCGCCGAGCGGGCGGACCCGCGGCGGTTCGGCTGCGGCCCACCTGCGCACGCCTGTGGGCGCTGCGCCCAGGACGCACTGGCCGGACGGCTGGGCGAGGTCGCCGCGGCGGGCGCGGGTCTCGTGCTTGCCGACTGGGCGGCGCTGGAGCGCGCCCCCGAGCTGCTCGCGACGTTCGAGCACGTGGTGCTGGTCGACCCGCCGCCGTTCGCCCATCTTCGCGACCGCGTCGCCGCGGGGCCCGGCTACCTGCACCTCACCTGGGGGAACTCCGAGCTCGAGTTCGCGCAGCGAGCACACGGCGCCGCGTGGGAGCTTCGGCCCGCGCTGCGGAGCGTCTACTCGGGGCTGCGTGAGTCGCCGGGCGCGCCGCGGGGCGAGGAGCTGATCGCCGCCCTGGCCGGCGGCGGGGCCCACCCGCGCACCCCCGCGGAAGCGGGACGGTGCGCGAGGGTGCTCGAGGAGCTCGAGCTGCTGCTGTGGGATGGCACGGGCGCCGATCGATCGCTCAGGGTCGTATCCTCGGAGGCGACCGATCTGGAGCGATCCGAGGCGTATCTCGCCTATCGGGCCCGCCACGAGGAGGGCGCGACATTCCTAAGCAGGCAAAGACGAAGAGCGGCGTAGCGGGCGCCACGGTCGCTCGCTCGCGGGTGGGGCTCGACGGCGACGGGGCTCCGCCGACGCCGGCGCCGCCCGATTCGATCACCAAGGAGCTGAGCGCCGAGGAGCGCGGTCTGCTCGGGGACCTGTTCGCCGTCGTCGAGGAGCACAGCGACGACGGCGGCGCGACCGGGATCGACCGCGAGGCCGTGGAGCGCGCGTTCGCGTTCGCGTGCGAGCGCCACGCCGACCAGCGCCGTCGCTCGGGCGAGGACTTCGTCAACCACCCGCTCGAGGTCGCGAAGGTCTGCGCCGGGCTGCGCCTCGACACGGACACCCTGTGCGCGGCGCTCCTCCACGACACGGTCGAGGACACGAGCGCTTGCCTCGAGGACGTCGAGGAGGTCTTCGGCGGCGAGGTCGCGCGGCTGGTGGACGGCGTCACGAAGCTGACCGGGATCACGTTCCAGAGTCGCGACGAGAGCCAGGCCGAGAACTACCGCAAGATGATGGTCGCGATGGCCACGGACGTCCGGGTCATCCTGATCAAGCTCGCCGACCGCCTCCACAACATGAGAACGCTGTCGGCGCTCTCGAAGCAGAAGCAGCTCGAGAAGGCGCGCGAGACGCTCGAGATCTACGCGCCGCTCGCCCACCGGCTCGGGATCCACGCGATCAAGTGGGAGCTCGAGGACCTCGCGTTCGCGACGCTGCACCCGCGCAAGTACGACGAGATCAAGAAGCTCGTCGCCCAGCAGCGGCGCGAGCGCGAGCGCTACGTGTCGGACGCCGGCGGCTTCCTGCGCACGGAGCTGAAGAAGGTTGGGATCGAGGCCGAGATCTCAGGCCGGGCGAAGCACTTCTACTCGATCTACACGAAGATGAGCAAGAAGGGGCGCGAGTTCAACGAGATCTACGACCTCACCGCGATGCGGGTGATCGTCGATTCGGTCAAGGACTGCTACGGCGCGGTCGGGATCATCCACTCGCTGTGGAAGCCGCTCCCCGGGCGGTTCAAGGACTTCGTCGCGACCCCGAAGCTCAACCTCTATCAGGCGCTGCACACGACCGTGATCGGCCCCGAGGGCCGTCCGCTGGAGATCCAGATCCGCACCCGGGAGATGCACGAGCTCGCGGAGTACGGGATCGCGGCGCACGTGATCTACAAGGAGGGAGCCGAGCGCGCCCGCAAGGACCCCGAGCGGGAGAAGATGACCTGGCTGCGCCAGCTCCTCGAGCTCGAATCCGACCAGGACCCGCAGGAGTTCCTCGACTCGCTCAAGGTCGACCTGTTCGAGGACGAGGTCTTCGTGTTCACGCCGAAGGGCGAGGTGAAGAACCTCTCCGCCGGATCGACCCCGCTCGACTTCGCCTACGCCGTCCACACCGACGTCGGCCACCGCTGCGTGGGCTCGAAGGTGAACGGGAAGATCGTCCCGCTCCATTACCAGCTCTCGAGCGGCGACATCGTCGAGATCCTGACCGCGAAGCAGGAGCGCGGGCCCTCGCGTGACTGGCTCCGCCTCGTGCGCACGAGCCGGGCGCGGAACACGATCCGCGCCTTCCTCAAGCGCGAGCGGCGCGAGGACGCCGAGCGGCGCGGCCGGGAGGCGCTCCAGGCGGCGCTGAAGAAGCGCGGCCTGCCGGCGCAGCAGGTCGCGGGGACGCCGCTGCTCGTCGACGTCGCGCGGGAGATGGGCTTCCGCAAGGCAGACGACTTCTACGTCGCCCTGGGACAGGCGAAGGTCGCCCCGAAAACCGTCGCTAACAAGGTCTTCCAGCGCCTCAAGCAGGGCGAGGCGGTCGGCGAGGAGGAGGCCCCGGCCGTTCCCACCGGCGTGCTTCACGGCAAGGACGAGCGCCAGCGGCGCACCGAGGACGCCTCGGCGTACGGGATCAAGGTCAAGGGGGTGGACGACGTGATGGTCCGCCTCGCGAAGTGCTGCCGGCCCGTGCCGGGCGACGAGATCGTCGGCTACGTGTCGCTCGGCCGAGGGATCACGATCCACCGCGAGGACTGCCGAAACGTGAACGCGCTGAAGAAGTCCAAGGAGCGGTTCACCGACGTTTCCTGGGACGGGGAGAACGCGGCCTCCTACCGCGTCGAGCTCCAGGTCGATGCCTGGGATCGCACCCGGCTGCTCGAGGACCTCTCGCGCACCTTCGCCGAGGCGGGGCTCAACATCCTCGAAGCGACCTGCACGACCAAGCACCCGATGGTCAAGAACCGGTTCGTGGTCGAGGTGGGGGACACCAGCCAGCTGAAGCAGTGCATCGGCCGCCTGCGCCAGGTGGACTCCGTCTTCGACGCCTACCGGATAACCCCGGGCGTTTGAGGCCGACGCGCCGCGGCGAACTGAGCGCGGCCTCGCATCCGCTCGGCCGCGGGCACGTAGAGGAGGAGTCGGCGGTGCGGATCGCTCCTCCCCCTGTAGGGGATCCCTAACCGCACACTCGCGGCGAAACCGACCTCGAGTGTGCAGTTTGCCTCGCTATACGAGGCCAATCGCACATTCGGCGTTGGGCCGCCCGCGAGTGTGCGGTTATCGACGCCGCCACGGGGCGACCTCCGCATGACTCCCCCTACTCGCCCTCTCGTCAGCGTCGTCGTTCCCTTCGTCGGAGAGCGTGCCGCCACGGAGTTGCTCGCGGCCAACCTGCGGCGGTTCACGCTGCAGCCTGGTGACGAGATGATCGTCGCCGACAACACGGGCCACGGGATTACCCCGGACGCGCTGGCCCCCTCGGTGCGAGTCGTTCGGGCCACCGCCGAGCGCTCGGCGTACCACGCCCGCAACGCCGGCGCGGGCGCGGCCCGCAACGAGTGGGTCCTGTTCCTCGACGCCGACTGCCGGCCGGTCCCCGACCTGCTCGACGAGTACTTTGCTCAGCCGCCGCCCGAGGGCTGTGGGGCGCTCGCCGGGACCGTCGTCGGCAACCCCCGGCAGGACGCCCTGATCGCCCGCTACGCCCGTGCCCGCGGGTTCCTCAACCTGGCCGGTGGGGGCGAGGGCCCGAACTGGCGGATCGCCGTCGGGGGCAACGTGCTGGTCCGGCGCGCCGCGTTCGAGCAGGCCGGGGGCTTCGTCGAGGGGATCCGCTCCGGCGGCGACGTCGACTTCTCGCGCCGCCTCCAGCGTGCCGGGTGGACGATCGAGCGCCGCGACTCGGCGCTGGTCGAGCACCGCCACCGCGACCGGCTGCTGCCGTTCCTCGCCACGATCGCCCGCTACGCCGCCGGCTCCCGGTGGCTCAACCGCCGCTATCCGGGCTACTCTCCGCGCTGGCCGCTGACGAAGCAGCTCGCGCTGTCCGCACGGGACGCGGCGGTGCTCACCGTCCGAGGCGACCGCAAGGAGGCCCTCTTCCGCGTCCTCGACGGCCTCGGCCTGGTGGCGCACAACGTCGGCTACCTGGCCGGCAACTCCGCGGGGGCGAAAGGACAGTTGACCCCCAAATAGGGGCTCAACTGTCCACTCGTCGGTCCCGCTCGGCCCTGGCCGCGGTTCGAAGGCTCCGGAGCGTGGCGCGGAGCGTTTCCGCGACCTCCGCCATGTGCTTCTCGCTCTCGTATTTTCGCCGCGGCCAGAAGAAGCCGCGCAGCCCGTCCTTGTGCCGCCGCGGGACGACGTGGACGTGGAGGTGAGGGACGCTCTGGCTGACGATGTTGTTCATCGCCACGAAGCTCCCCGGCTTGTCCATCGCCTCGGGGATCGCCCGCGAGAGCAGCTGTGCCGCGGCGAAGAAGGGCTCGAGCAGCTCCGGGGGGAGATCGGCGAGGGTCTCGTGGTGCTCGCGGGGGACGAGCAGGCAGTGGCCGGGGAAGAGGGGACGGTGGTCGAGAAAGGCGAGCGAGGTCTCGTCCTCGAACACGACGTGCAAGCCCTCCTCCTCGCCGTCCACTATGCGGCAGAAGGCGCAGCCGGGCTCGGTCACGCGATGATCGTCAGCGCGCCGGGCTCGATCCCGAGGTCGAGCTCGGTGTGGTCGCCGATGTAGTCGCCGTCGACCTGGAGCGGGAAGGCACGGATCTTTCCCTCGGGGTCGCGCGAGATCGATTCCACCCGTGCCGTCGTGACGCCCTCGAAGTGATCGATCTGGTGGTGGTCCGGAGTGGAGAACCGCTCGGACAGCACGCGGGCGGCGATGGTCGGCACGTCGCGCTGCGCGGCTCGCTTCAGCATCGCCATCGACAGCGTCCCGTTGTCCATCGCGGCGCCCGCGCAGACCCGGAGCCGCCGGTCGCGGAAGTAGCTGTAGGGGTCGGAGTTCTGCGCGATCGCGGTGATCCCCTCGGCCTCCTCGCCGTCGACCTTGAGGTGAAGGCGGACGGGATCGTGGAGGTAGCGCCGATAGAAGGCCGAGATGGCCCCCCAGGTGAAGTACCACTCGCCCGTCCGCGCCTTGAGCCTCGGATGGGAGTCGACCCGCTGCACGACGGCAGCATCGAGCCCGGCGCCGCACGCGAACACGAACCGTCGGCCATTGACGACGCCGAGGTCAACGCGGCGCGGGCTGAGGTCGTCGGCGAGCCCCAGCAGGTGCTCGGCGGCGTCGACGACGTCGTTGGGAATCCCGAGCGTGCGGCAGACGACGTTGGTGGACCCACCGGGGAGGACGGACACGGGCACGTGTGTCCCCGCCAGGCCGTTGGCGACCTCGTTCAGGGTCCCGTCCCCGCCGAAGGCGACCACCACGTCGTAGCCGCCGTCGCGCGCCTCGCGCCCGATCTCGATCGCGTGCGCGCGTGCCTCGGTGCTCACGGCGGTGACGTCGTAACGCCCCTGGAGCGCGTACACGACGAGGTTCTTGAGCCGGTCCGAGACCGTGGTCGCGTAGGGATTGACGATCACCAGCATCCGCTTCTTCCCCGGCCCGCCCGGGACCAGGCGAGCGCCGTCGCCGGTGGCCGGCACGCGCTCCAAATCCTCGGTGCGGGCTGCGGTGCTCATCCCGTGGCCTCGTAGCGGATGACACCGTCATCGGTCACCTCGCGCGCACGATCCTCGTTGATCAGCAGGTCGAGGTGGCCGATCACCTCGGAGAGGGTGAGGAAGGCCTGGGTCACGGCCACGTTCCCCCACAGCGCCTGCGCCAGCTCGTACCCGCTGCGCGGACGCTCGGCGATCAGCGCATGGATCTTCTCCGCGCGGGACTCGAAGCTGGCGAATCGCTCGTCGATCAGCGCGACATGGTCGGTGATCGCCTCGCCGTGCCCGGAGAGCACGATCTCGGCCGGCAGCTCTCGCGTGCGGCGAAGGGACTCGATGTAGGTGACCAGTGCTTGGGTTCGGTCGTCCGATCCGTCCAGCGGCGGAGTGATCAGCGCGTTCGATGAGATTCGGGCGATGAGGTGGTCGGCGGCGAGCAGGATCCGGCGATCGGCGTCCCACAGCAGGGTGTCCGAGGGGCTGTGCCCGGGACGGTGCTGAACCTCGAGCGAGCGGTCGCGGAGCTCCAGGGTCTCGCCGTCACGGAGCGGCCGCGCCACCTTGGGTCTCGATCCCCAGGCGCGAAAGCTGCGTGACACGCTCTGAAGCGCGGTGACGACGTCCTCGGGTACCCCGTGGCTCAGCATCAGCTCGGCGGCGAACTGGTCGTCGCGCTCCGCGTCCTCGCCGAAGTTCTCGAGGAAGCTCGCGACGACGTCGATCGCGGCGACCTCGGCGCCGGAGCGCGACGCGATGATCTCCGCGAGGCCGATGTGATCGATGTGCTGGTGCGTCAGGACCACCAGCGCGAGGTCCTCGATCGAGTGCCCGTGCCCGGCGAGCTGGTGCTCCAGCTCGTCGAGCGCCTTGCCCGAGTTCGGGCCCGTGTCGACCAGGGTCAGCGGCTCGTCCTCGATCAGGTAGCAATTGACGCGGCCGACCATGAACGGCGTCGGGAGCCGCAGCGCGTGGATTCCCTCCTCGGCTGCCCGCTTCAGCGCCTCCTCCGGCGTCACGAGCGGATGAGCTCCAAGACTTCGTCTCGCTTCTGCTCCATGTCCTCGCGCGAGACGAGCGACTCCAGGTTGAGCCGCAGGAGCGGCTCGGTGTTCGAGGGGCGGACGTTGAAGTGCCACTCTGGAAAGTCGACCGAGACCCCGTCGAGCCACGAGACCTCGCCGTCGGAGTAGCGCTCCGCGAGGTCCTGCATCTTCGCGTCCTGGTCGGCGACCTCCGAGTTGATCTCGCCGGAGATGAAGTAGCGCTCCCGGTACGCGCCGACCAGCTCGGAGAGCGGCCTGTCCTGCACCGAGATCAGCTCCAGGACGAGCAGCGCCGGGATCGTTCCCGAGTCGGCGCACCAGAAGTCCCGGAAGTAGTAATGGCCCGACACCTCGCCCCCGAACGCGGCGCCGTGCTCGCGCATCGCCTGCTTGAAGAACGCGTGGCCGACCCGGTTGACGTGGGGAACACCGCCGTTCTCCGTCACCGTGTCGGGGACGGCGCGGCTGGCCCGCACGTCGTAGACGATGTCGGCGCCTCGGTTCTTCGCCAGGATCGAGGTCGCGAGCAATGCCGTGAGGAAGTCGCCGTCGACGAACTCACCCCTCTCGTCGATGAAGAAGCAGCGGTCCGCATCGCCGTCCCACGCGATCCCGAGGTCGGCCTTCTCCCCGAGCACCTTGTCGACGATGAAGCGCCGGTTCTCCTCCAGCATCGGATTCGGCTCGTGGTCGGGGAACTCGCCGTCGGGCGCCCAGTAGGTGGGGACGAGGTCGAGGCCGAGCCGCTCGAGGAGCGGGCCCACCATCGGCCCCGCCATCCCGTTGCCCCCGTCGACGACCACGCGCTTCGGCGCCACCCGGTCGGGGTCGATGAAGGACATGACGTGCTTCTGGAACTCGCCGTAGATGTCGGCGTCCTCGACGGTGCCGCGGCCGGGTGGCTTCGGCATCCCGGCCTCGATCTCCGCCCGGACCTCCCCGATCCCGGCGTCGCCCGACAGCGCGAGCGCCCCCTCTCGCACCAGCTTCACGCCGGTCCAGGCCTTGGGGTTGTGGGAGGCGGTCACCATCGCCCCGCCGTGGAGGCCCCGCTTGCCGACGAGGTAATAGAGCATCTCGGTCCCGATCATCCCCGCATCGACGACGTGCACCCCCTCCTCGAGCAGGCCCTCTCGCACCCGGGTCGCCATCTCGGGGGCGGTGAGTCGCATGTCGCGGCCAAGCCCGATCCCGAGCTCGGGGGGGTCCTTGCCGGCGATCCGGCCGAGCACGCGCGCGAACGCCCTGCCGAGCAGGTAGGCGACCTCGCCGTCCATCTCCTCGCCGTACACGCCGCGGACGTCGTAGGCCTTGAAGATCTCCGGCGCGACCGCGCTCATACTCAGAACTTCCCCCCCAGCGCTTCGTAGCTCTGCTCCAGGGTCTGCGGCATCACCCGGGTGTCGGCGAGCACCGGCATGTAGTTCGTGTCGCCGGCCCACCGGGGGACGACGTGCATGTGGATGTGGGAGTCGAACCCGGCGCCCGCGATCCGGCCCTGGTTGAAGCCGACGTTGAAGCCCTCGGGCCCGTAGGTCTCGTCGAGCAGCGCCATCGCGCGGGTGGAAAGCGCCATCAACTCGGCGACCGTGTCCTCGTCGAGGTCCTGCAGCTTCGCGATGTGCTCGAACGGCGCCACCATCAGGTGGCCGTTCGTGTACGGGAACGTGTTCAGGATCACGAAGCAGCGCTCGCCGCGGTGGACGATGAACGTCTCCTCGTCGTTCTCCTCCGCGGGCTTGCCGCAGAAGATGCACTCGGTGTCCTTGGAGGCGTCCTTCACGTAGGCGAGGCGCCACGGCGCCCAGATCCGGTGGTTGGCCACGCGACGGAATCTACCCGGGCACGGGCGGCCAGCGCTTCAGCATCGGCAGTGGGTCGACCGGCTTGCGCTCGATGCCCTTCCCGAGCCTCACCTCGAAATGAAGGTGGGTCCCGTAGCAGGAGCCCGTGCAGCCCATCCCCCCGACCTGCGTGCTCGCGGCGACCTCCTCGCCGCGCTCGAGCCAGGTGGGCCGCAGCATGTGCAGGTACACGTAGGTGTGGCCGGCCGACTCGCTGTAGATCGCGACGTAGTTGCCCCGCCCGCCGTCATTCCCCTTCTCGATCACGACGCCGTCGCGCACAGCGAGCAGCGGCGTTCCCGGCTTCGCGAACATGTCCTGTCCCTCGTGCGCCCGCCCGCCGCGGTCCGCACCGAACGTCGCGTCCACCTCCCCGTAGTCGACCGGCCCCTCGACTCGCACCGGATGGACGGGCCCGGGCCCGGAGACGATCGCCTGCGACGAGGCGAGCTCCTCGGGTGAGGGAAGGCCGGCGGCCGCGCCGCGTGAAGACACGGCGTCGTCCGAGCCCAGCGGGCTGAGCGGGACTCCGGTCACAAGGGAGCCGGTACCGGTGACGATCGCCGCCGCCACCGCAAACGCAGTGAGGATGCGGAATCGCGAGCCGCGTGGGGGGGTGGGCGAGAGTCGCCGTGGGATCGGGGAGTGTCGCGGCGGGCGGCGGGGCGGTGGCGGCGGCTCGGCCGGTACCCAGGGCGCGGGGTCGAGGGAATCGGCGGGCGCGCGTTGGGGCCCGTGCGTGTGGCGGCGCGGCCGCCCGCTGTCTTTGGTGTCGGCGGTCGAAATGGTCCCTCCGAGCACCCGGCTCAGATCTCGCGACCCTAGCGAAAGCGCGTCAGTATGCCGCGGGCGCCGGACGCCTGTTACAGCCAGCCGCGGCGGCGGAAGTATCCGATCATCCCCACGAAGAGCACGAAGCAGACGCCGAGGATGGCGTAGAAGGCCGCGGTGTCGCCCTCTCCGGGCACCCCCACGTTCATCCCCCACAGGCTGGCGATGAAGGTGAGCGGCAGCACGATCACGCTGATCGCCGTCAGCACGCGGAGGATGTCGTTGACGCGATGGGAGAGCACCGACTCGTTAGTGTCCTCGAGCGCCTCCACGACCTCCTTGTAGTTCTCGAGCAGGTCCCAGATCCGCTCGTGGGCATCGACGATGTCGTCGAAGTAGATCTCGAGGTCGAAGTCGGGCGCGAGGAAGCGCCCCTTGACGCCCTCCAGGTCGCGGAGCACGGGGCGCTGCGGGCGGATCACCTTGCGGAAGTTGATGATCTCCTGCTTCACGTTGGAGATGTCGCGCACGACCTCCTCGGAGCGGCCGGAGAAGATCTCCTGCTCGAGCGCGTCGAGCTTCGTCTCGATCTTGCGCAGCATCGGAAAGCAGTAGTCGAAGCTGTCGTCGACGATCCGGTACAGCAGGTAGCCCGAGCCCCTGGAGAAGATCTGTTCGCGCAGCTCCTCCTTCGCGCGGCATCGCTCGAACAGGTACTCGACCGGCTGCAGCGGCTGATTCGGGATCGTGATCAGGAAGTCCTCGCCGACGAAGATGTCCAGCTCGCCGGCGTTGAGGCGCCTGACGGAGCTGTCGAAGACCGGAAAGTGAAGGACGATGAACAGGTAGTCGGGGTACTCGTCGATCTTCGGTCGCTCGTTTCGCGACAGCACGTCCTCGAGGTCGAGGCCGTGGAAGTCGAAGTGCTCCTCGAGCCATCCCCACTCGAGCGCGCTGGGACGATCGATGTTCACCCAGCGGAGGCCCTCGCCGGTGACCGTCTCTACGTTCGGCTTGTGGCGCTCAGGCGCGGGCGCCGGCGAGGTGAGGTCGCTGCCGCGCCATGCCCTTCGTAGCCTTGGCTTCGGGAGGTTCGGCATCGGTCTGGCTCATCTCGGATTCGACGTCGGACATCGATCTCCCGTGAAGGGTACGTGACCGGCGAGGGTCCGGATGTTGCATACGCTGCGGCGCATGGCCGGGCCCGACCCGAAGCGCCTCTACCTGCTCCGCCACGCGAAGTCGGACTGGGACGACCCCGAGCTGGCGGACCATGAGCGCCCCCTCGCCCCGCGCGGGAAGCGCGCCTCGAAGGCGATCGCAAAGCATCTCGTGGAGGAGGGGATCGAGCCCGCGCTCGTCCTCTGCTCCTCGGCCGTGCGCACCCGCGAGACCCTCGATCGGATCGCGTCCGCGCTCGGCTCCCCGGAGGTGGAGATCGAGGACGAGCTCTACGGGGCCGGCGCGGCGACGCTGCTCGAGCGACTGCGGCGGGTCCCGGACTCGGTGGCCTCGGTGATGCTGATCGGGCACAACCCGGGGATCGAGGAGCTGGCGATGGAGCTGGCCGGAACCGGCGAGGACCTGGAGCGGATGGAGCGCAAGTACCCGACGGCGGCGCTCGCGACGCTGACCGTGCCCGGCGACTCGTGGAGCGAGCTCGACGCCGGCCGCTCCGAGGTGGTCGGGTTCGTGCTGCCGCGCGAGTTGGAGTAGGGGTCGCGGTTCCGCGACGCCGCTGGTAGACTGCCCGGCCACATAACCGCCACATCGAGAGGGGTGGAGGGACTGGCCCGAAGAAGCCCCGGCAACCCCCCCGCAAGGGGAAAGGTGCCAACTCCAGCAGGTGGATTTGCCTGGAAGATGTGAGTGAGAGTCCCAACAGGACCTCCGCTCACAGCCCGGCGGAGGTTTTTTCACGACTCGACAAGCAAGGAGACGGTGAGTTGGGACTCGAATCGCTCAGGTGTAAGGAATGTGGGGCTGACTATCCGCTCGACGCGCGCTACGTGTGCGAGCAGTGCTTCGGTCCGCTGGAGGTCGCGTATGACCATTCGGCGATCGACCCCGCCGAGACCAAGCGCAAGATCCAGGCGGGATCGCGGGGAATCTGGCGCTACTCGGACTTCCTGCCCTTCGACGGCGCTCCCCCCGCCACCCGCAGCCCGCTCGAGCCGGGCCTCACGCCGCTGATCAGGGCAGATCGCCTCGCGGAGCAGCTTGGCGTGGGCGAGGTGTGGGTGAAGAACGACGCCGCGAACCCGACCCACTCGTTCAAGGACCGCGTCGTCGCCGTCGCGCTCGCCAAGGCGCGCGAGCTGGGGTTCGACACCGTCGCCTGCGCATCGACCGGGAACCTCGCGAACGCGGTCGCCGCCCACGCGGCCGCGGCGGGCCTCGACTCCTATGTCTTCGTCCCCTCCGACCTCGAGGAGCAGAAGCTGCTCGCGACCGCGGTCTACGGGACGACGCTGGTCGGGGTGCGGGGAACCTACGACGACGTCAACCGACTCTGCACGCAGCTCTCGGAGACGCGGGGGTGGGCGTTCCTGAACGTCAACCTGCGCCCCTACTACGCCGAGGGGTCGAAGACGCTCGCCTACGAGACCGTCGAGCAGCTCGGTTGGTCGCTCCCCGACCGCGTGGTCTGTCCGATCGCCTCGGGCTCCTTGTTCACGCGCCTCGGCCGCGCCTTCTCGGAGTGGCGCGATCTCGGCCTCGTCGAGGGCGAGCTGCCGAGCTTCAACGGCGCCCAGGCCGATGGCTGCGATCCGGTCGCCGAGGCCTACGGTGCGAAGAAGGACGTCTGCCGTCCCCAGCGCCCCGACACGATCGCGAAGAGCCTCGCGATCGGCGATCCCGCCGACGGCCCCTACGCGCTCGACCTCGCGCGCGGCAGCGGGGGCGCGATCGACTCCGTCAGCGACTCCGAGATCCGCGACGGCATCCGCCTGCTCGCCGAGACGACCGGCGTGTTCACGGAGACGGCCGGCGGGGTGACGACCGCCGTGCTCGCAAAGCTCGCACAGCGGGGCGACATCTCATCCGACGAGCGGGTCGTCGTCTACATCACCGGCGAGGGGCTCAAGACCCTGGAGGCCACCCGGGAGCTGTTCCGCATGCACGAGATCGACCCGACGCCCGAGGAGTTCGACGCGCTCGTCGAGCGCGAACCCGCGAGGGCCGCGGCCTGATGGCGGTCACGGTCAAGATCCCCGCCCAGCTTCGCGTCGTCACCGACGGCGAGACCGAGGTCGAGGTCGAGGGCTCGACGGTCGGCGAGGCGCTCGATGCGCTGTTCGGCCGCCACGAGGACCTGCGCGAGCGGATCACGGAGGACGGCGAGCTGCGGCGGTTCGTGAACGTGTACCTCGCGGGCGAGGACATCCGCTTCAGGGACGGGCTGGAGACGGAGATCGGCGAGGGCGAGGAGGTCACGATCCTGCCCGCCGTCGCCGGCGGATAGCGCCCGCCGCCCGATCCCCCTTCATAATCAGCGCGATGCATGACCCGGGCACCGTGGTCGTCCTGTGCGGCGGGCGCGGAACGAGGCTTCAGGAGCGCACCCACTCGATCCCCAAGGCGCTGGTGGAGATCGGCGCGCGCCCGATCCTGTGGCACGTGCTGCGGATCTACGCCTCGCAGGGAATCCGCCGCTTCGTGCTCTGCACCGGCTACCTCGGAGAGATGATCGAGCAGTTCGTAGCCGCCGAGCGGTGGCCCGAGCAGGTCGAGATCGAGTGCGTGGACACCGGCCTCGACACGCCGACCGGCGGTCGGATCAAGCTGATCGAGGATCGCGTCGACGGCGCGTTCCATGCCACCTACGCGGACGGCGTCGCCAACATCGACCTGGCGGGGTTGAACGAGTTCCACCGCGGCCACCGCGACCTCGCGACGGTCACCGTGGTGCGTCCGCGAAGCCAGTTCGGGATCGCCGAGCTCGACGGCGACGGACGCGTCCGCGGCTTCGCGGAAAAGCCGCAGCTCGACCACTGGGTGAACGGCGGGTTCTTCGTCTTCGAGCCGGGCGTTTTCACCTACCTGGAGGAGTCCAGCGTCCTGGAGCGTGAGCCGCTCGAGCGACTCTCGGCCGACGGCCAGCTCCATGCCTACCGGCACACCGGGTTCTGGGACTGCATGGACACCTACAAGGACGCGGTTCTGCTCAACGACCTGTGGGAGTCGGGCGAGCCGCCGTGGCGCGTGTGGGAGCCGGCAGCGCTTCCCTCGTAACCGGTGCGCGCGGCTTCGTCGGCGCCTGGCTCGCCCGGGGGCTGCTGGAGCGCGGCGACCGCGTGTTCTCATTCGACGTCGAGAGCGCCTCCTCGCGCCCCTCGGGCCTCGAGCTGCTCGGGATAGAGGGCGATGTGGAGGAGGCTCGGGGCGACCTTCGCGACGCCGAGCTCGTCTCGCGCACGCTCGCCGACCGCGACGTCGACTCGGTCTTCCACCTCGCGGCGCAGACGATCGTCGGCACGGCGGCCGGTGCGCCCGCGGAGACCTTCGACGTCAACGTGCGCGGGACGTGGACGCTGCTCGAGGCGTGCCGCGAACGTGGGGTGGGGAGGGTGGTGGTCGCGTCGTCGGACAAGGCCTACGGGGCGCACGATGAGCTCCCCTACAAGGAGCACTTCGCGCTCCAGCCGACGGCTCCATACGAGGCGTCCAAGTCCGCCGCCGACCTGATCTCGCGCAGCTACTGGCACGCCTACGGCCTGCCGCTCGCGGTGACGCGGTTCGCGAACATCTTCGGCGGTGGTGATCTCAACTTCTCGCGCCTGATCCCCGAGGCCGTCAGCGCCGCGATCGACGGCCGCGCTCCCGTGATCCGCTCAGACGGCTCGCCGGTGCGCGACTTCCTCTACGTCGAGGACGCGGCCGCGGCCTACCTCGCGATAGCCGACGCGCTGGACCGCGACGAGGTCCGCGGCGAGGCCTTCAACGCCGGCGGCGAGCGCCCCTACACCGTCGGCGAGGTGGTGGAGCTGATCGCGAAGCTGTCGGGGTCCGGGGTCGAGCCCGACGTGCGCGGCACCGGCAACCCCGACGGGGAGATCGACCGCCAGTTCGTCGACGCGACGAAGATCCGCGAGCTGGTCGGGTGGAGCCCGGCGGTGTCGCTCGAGGAGGGCCTCCGCCGCACGATCGTGTGGTACCGCGAGCATCCCGAGGCGCGGGCCCCGGCGCCGGCGTAGCCGAACTACGTCGATCACAGGCCGCGCTCCTCGACCGTCTCCCAGAGAGCGAGACCGACCACGACGAGGGCGGCGGCCGCGGCGAGCGCAAGCGACGAGGCCGGCACGGCCACGGGGACGAGAAGGCCAACGCCGCGATCGCGACGACGCGCGACCAGAGCACGCGCCCGGAGAGCGCCGAGTTGACGAACAGCTCGAGCGGGTGACGCGCTGATCGGCGCTGCGTTCGCGCAGCAGTGCGCCGCTCGCTTCGCCGCTTTTCATCCGCTCGTCCCCGAACGCCGGCCCGCCGCACGCTTCACGACGGGCATCTTCGCTTACCGCGGGCTCTCTTAGAGCTCAGAGCACCCATCCTCGAAATGGGCTTGACAAAGAGTCTGTCAGTGCTGACGGCCTCGGCCTAAGATGGGAGCGTGCCCGCCGACAGACAGCCGGGGGCTCCAATCGAGCTCGAGAGGGTCGTCAAGGAGTTCGGTGGCGAGCGGGTCCTCCAAGGGGTCGATCTCGCAGTGCCGCCGGGCGCGATCACGGTCCTGCTCGGGCCGTCGGGGGCGGGCAAGACCGTCACGGTCAGCCACATCTTCGGACTGATCCAGCCGACCTCCGGTGTGGTGAGAGTCGAGGGCAAGGACCTCGCCGCGATATCCGAGGAGGAGCTGTACGAGCTGCGGCGGGGGATGGCCGCCGTGCTCCAGGGAACGCTGCCGTTCACGTGCGGGCTCTTCCACTCGCTCAACGTGTACGAGAACGTCGCCTTCGCCCTGCGCACGCGGAAGACCCGGTGGTCACCGGAGCGGGTTCACGAAGTGACGTTGGACCACCTCGAGATGGTCGGCCTGCGAGACCGGGCGAACGACATGCCGGAGGTGCTTTCCGCCGGGATGTCGAAGCGGGTCGCTCTCGCGCGGGCGCTCGCGCTGGAGGCGCGGATCGTGATCATCGACGACTTCGACAGCGGGATCGACGGCGTTCGGCTCGCGCTGCTGTGCGAGCTGATCCGCGACATGCAGCGCACGACAGGGGCGACGTTCCTCGTCACGACCCACGACATGACGGCTGCGCGCGAGCTCGCTAACCACGCGGCGGTGATCCACGAGGGGCGGATCGTCGCCAGCGACGAGGCCGAAGCGGTGTTCGGCTCGACCGACCCGCTCGTTCGCCAGCTGATCACCGGCGAGATGTCGGGCCCGCTCGAGCTGCGCGCGAGGTAGAGGTTCGCCGCATCGCTCGAGTTGACAAGCGCGCCGATGAGTTTCGCTGCGCTCGCGGGTCTCTGCTGATGCACCCAGCTACAAAGGAGATCAAGGTGAGTACCAACCAGACCAGCGTCGCGAAGGTGCATTCGCGCGATGGCACCGCGATCGCGTTCGATCGGAGCGGTGACGGGCCGGCGATCATCTTCGTCGGCGGCGCGTTCCAGCAACGATCGGACCGGGGGATGGCCCAGCTTGCCGCGCTCCTGGCGCCGCGTCTCGCCGTCTTCAACTACGACCGTCGGGGCCGAGGCGATAGCGGTGACACGGAGCCGTATGCGGTCGAGCGCGAGGTCGAGGACCTGGACGCCCTGATGACGGAAGCCGGCGGATCGGCGTTCGTGTTCGGGATGTCCTCCGGGGCGGTCCTGGCGCTGGAGGCGGCTCGCAGGCTCGCGGTGACGAAGCTGGCGCTGTACGAGCCGCCGTTCATGGTCGACGACAGCGGTCCTCGACCGCCGGCGGATCACGAGGCCCGGCTCACCGAGCTCGTATCGTCGGGTCGCCGAGGCGACGCGGCCGAGTTCTTCATGACGAAGGTGGTCGGGATGCCCGCCGAAGCCGTTGCCCCGATGCGAAGCGCGCCGATGTGGCCGGCGCTCGAGGAGCTGGCACCCACGCTCGTCTACGACGCCGCAGTCATGGGTGACTACTCGTTGCCGGCCGAGCGGGTGGCGGCCGTCACGCTACCGACGCTCGTGATCAACGGTGAGCGGAGCGACCCTCGGCTGCGGCATGCGGCGCGAGCGCTGTGGACGGTGCTCCCCGATGTGCGGCACCGCACCTTGGAAGGTCAGACGCACGACTGGGCCCCTGAGACCCTCGCTCCCGTGTTGGAGGAGTTCTTCGCCGGCTCAACGGCACGCGGCAGCGAGCAGCGCCATGCTCGAGGTCGGCTGCCCTGACTCAAGGAGGTCTGATGTCGTCGCAGGGCCAGGACGCGTCCTGCCTCACCGACGACCCAAGCGGACCGCCTAGTATTTCGCGAGGCATAGCGTCACACGAAAGGAGGCCCCAAGATGGAGAAGGTAACGCTCGCCGAGCTCGAGCTGATCGAGGCCTGGTCCGAAACCGACGAGCGCCGCGGCGCGCGCTTCAACTTCCCGATCTTCAGCTCGACCGGCGCGTGCGCCAGCGCGGTCGTCTACTTCGAGGTCGATCCCGGCAACCACCTCGGCATGCACACCGACAGCGCCGAGGAGGTCGTGCTGGTGGTCGAGGGGACAGCCGAGGTCGTCGTCGGCGGGGAGCGGGGCCGCCTCGAAACGGGAGAGATGGCGCTCGTCCCTGCGATGGTCCCGCATGACGTCTTCTGCGCTGGCGATCAGCCGGTCCGGGTGGTGGGCTGGTTCGCCAGCGCCACCGTGGTCAGTGTCTTCGACGAGCCCTTCGCCCCGCTCGGCAAGCGCGTGCTCGGCACACCGCTGCCGGAGGAGACGGCAGCCGCGAGCGCATGACACGAGAGTGTCGAAATCCCATGAAAGGGGCGTCTGCACGGAGGTCCCGACGACGCTCGCTGTGGACGACGAGCGGTACCTGTGTAGGCGGAGCCGCCATACCTGCGAGGACGAGTTGGAAACCAACCCCGACGCGCCCGGCAGGATTCGAACCTGCGGCTTCCGCCTCCGGAGGGCGGCGCTCTATCCACTGAGCTACGGGCGCTCGCGCCCAGTCTAGCCCTCGCCCGCGCGGCGGCTTGCGCCGCATCTAGGCTAGGCGCCGTGGATCTATCGCTCGTCTTCCTCGGCACCGGAGGGTCGGTGCCCACCGCCCGCCGCGCGACGGCGTGCCTGCTGCTGCGCCGCGGCGGAGACCGGGTGATGTTCGACTGCGGCGAGGGCGCGCAGCGCCAGATGCACCGCTCGACCGGGCTCGTGCAGCTCGACGAGATCTACGTCACCCACTATCACGCCGACCACTACCTCGGGTTGCCCGGGCTGCTTCGCACCTACCAGCTCCAGGACCGCGAGCGGCCGCTGGTGATCTACGGGCCGCCGGGCCTCAAGGACCTGTTCGGGGCGATCCGGCGGATCGTCGGCCGGCCCTCATACGGGCTCGAGCTCGTCGAGCTGGAGGCCCACGAGGCGGTGCGGCGCGACGGCTACGAGATCCGCGCCTTTCCCGTCGATCACCGCGTGCGCGCGTACGGCTACGCGCTGGTCGAGGACGACCGGCCGGGTCGCTTCGACCCCGAGGGGGCGGCGAAGCTCGGGGTCGAGCCCGGTCCCGACTTCGGCCGACTTCAGCGCGGGGAGGAGGTGCGCGGCGCCGGCGGCGCGGTCAAGCCCGAGGACGTGATGGGGGAGACCCGCGCGGGACGTAGGGTCGTGATCAGCGGCGACAGCGCGCCCTGCGAGGAGACGACCGCGATCTCGATGGACGCCGACCTGCTCGTCCACGACGGGAGCTTCGCGACAGAGGAGGCCGATCGCGCCGCCGAGACGGGGCACTCGACCGCGCGCGATGCGGCGATCCTCGCCCGCGATGCGGGCGTGAAGCTGCTCGCGCTCGTGCATGCGTCCTCCCGCTACAACGTCAGCGATCTGCTCGCCGAGGCGCGCGAGGTTGTCCCGAACGCCATCGCCCCGCGCGACTTCGACCTCGTAGAGGTGCCGTTCCCCGAGCGCGGCGAGCCGGAGCTCGTCCACAGGGGCGCTCTGGATCGGGGTCCGCACCGCGAGAGCGCCCGGGAGCCGAGCTGACGCCCGACGACCCCCGCCTCGCTCGCCTGAGCGAGATCTGCCTCGAGCTTCCCGAGGCGTGGTCGAGAGCTACCGGATGGTGGCGCCGAAGCGGCTCCTCGCGGAGCTCGACGAGGAGGCCTAAGCGCCCCGCTTCGCCAGCGCCGCGATCGCGCCGGCGACCGCCGGCGCCTGGTCCTCCTGGAGGAAGTGCTTCGCGGGGAGCAGGATCGGGTCGCTCACGTGGAGGAACGCCTGCACCGCGAGGCGGCGCTCCGTCTTGAGGGCAGGGTCCCGATCTCCCCACACGACCTGCCTCGGGCAGTCGAGTGCGGCGAGGCCGTCGCGGAAGAAGCGCTCCTTCTCGGACGTGAGCTCGAAGCCCCTCATGATTCGAAGGAAGGCGCGCCCGCCGTCCTCGCGCTTGAGCAGGTGGTAGTAGGCGTAGATCTCGGCCGGGGGCGTGGCGGAGCGGTCGGCGATCGTCTGGAGGTAGAAGAGTCGGCGCATCGCCCACGGGTTCAGCGAGCGAAGCCACAGCTCTCCGACCCCGCGGATCGAGAAGGGGTGCATGCTCCAGGGACGGTGGAAGCTGCCGACGTCGACGAGCGTGTTGAGCGCTGTCAGCGACGCCACTTGGTCCGGGTTCCGGATTGCCCACTCGAAGCCGATGGGCCCGCCGATGTCGTGGACGACGAGATGGCAGCGCTCGATCCCCAGCGCGTCGATCGCCTCGCCGGTGAACCGCGCCAGCCCGCTCCAGCTGTAGTCGTAGTCCTCGGGGCGGTCCGCGAAGCCCAGCCCCGGGAAGTCGAACGCGACCCCGCGCAGCCCCTCCGCCGACAGCAGTGGGAGCACCTTCCGATAGAGGAACGAGCTCGAGGGGACACCGTGGAGCAGCACGACCGGCTCGCCGTCGCCCTCCTCGCGCACGAAGCTCTCGACCCCGTCCACGTCGAAGAGGTGACCTGCCCTGCGGTGGGCGTCGAGGACCTCGCTAACTGCGGCTCGCACGCGTCCATCATCCTCGATCGGCATCCCCGAGCCCTGGTACGCTCACTCCAGTCGGTCCTTTAACCCGGTCCGGAGAGGCCAGGAAGGAGCGTGTGACACAGCACAACAAGATCGTGCTCGACGGTGGCGACCTGCAGCGCACGCTGGTGCGCATCGCGCACGAGATCGTCGAGAAGAACCCGGGCGAGCGAGCCAGGGAAGGCGAGCGGTATCGAGGCCGAGGCCAGGCCGACGACGGGATGGATTTGGCTGGGCGAGGCCGAAGAGGGCTGGGGCTCGTCGGGATCCACACCCGCGGCGCGGTTCTTGCATCCCGACTGCACACGCTCGTCGGCGAGCTGAGCGGCTCCGAGGTCCCGCTCGGCGACCTCGACATCTCCTTCTATCGCGACGACATCGACGCTCGGCAACCGGGTGCGCAGCCGGTCGTCCACGCCTCGCATCTCGACTTCGACCTCAGCGGGCGCACGGTGATCCTCGTCGACGACGTCCTGTTCACGGGGCGGACGGTGCGGGCGGCGATCGACGCCCTGTTCGACTACGGGCGCCCCGACCGCGTGCAGCTGGCCGTGCTGGTCGACCGCGGCCATCGCGAGCTCCCGATCCGCCCCGACTACGTGGGCAAGAACCTGCCCACCTCGGGGCGCGAGCGGGTCAACGTCCGGGTGGAGGAGCTCGACCGGGTGGACGAGGTCACGATCGGCGCCGCCCCGAAGCGCGCCGCCGTCGGGGCGGACGGAGACGAGGAGGAGGCGTGATGAGACACCTGCTGGCCGTCGAGCACATGGAGCGGGCCGACATCGAGCGGATCATGGAGCGGGCCGAGAGTTTTGCCGAGGTGGGCAGGCGCGACATCAAGAAGGTCCCGACCCTGCGCGGGCGGACGATCGTCAACCTCTTCTTCGAGTCCAGCA
>JBOGZH010000215.1:0-1503 GCA_050697095.1 Solirubrobacterales bacterium | reverse complement strand
GCCTCGGAGAGCCCGGAGCGCCGCATCCGCCGCGCCCTCGATCGCTTCAACGACAGCGAGCACCGGCGGACGGTGGAGGGACTGACGCGATCGCTGGGCCGTCCCCGGGTTGCCGCGATCACTCCCGCGGAGTCGCCGCAGCAGGTGCGCCTCACGGTCGCGTGGGATCTGTCCTGGTACCAGTGGAAGGTCGACTTCTCGGGGCGCGACGCGGACGTCAGCTCGTTGCGCAGCGGCAAGGACGTCCGCGAGCTTGGCGCTGCGGATCGGGCCTGGAACGCGCGCGCGAGCGAGGACGGACGTCTCCAGCTCGGGCAGCGCAGCAACGGCGACCGCGAGGCGCGCAGCTCACCCGAGTCGGCGTGAGCGCGGGCCGCGGGCGGGACCGGCTGGTCGTCAACGTCGACGGCGGCGCGCGGGGGAACCCCGGGCCGGCCGCGATAGCCGCGGTGCTCGCAACCGCCGAGGGGGAGGTAGTGGAGGAGCGCGGGGAGCGGATCGGAGAGGCGACGAACAACGTCGCGGAGTATCGGGCGATGCTGCTGGGGCTGGAGCGGGCGCGCTCGCGGGGGGCGCGCGAGGTCGAGCTGGTGGGCGACTCGGAGCTAGTCGTGCGCCAGGTGCGAGGGGACTACCGGGTCAAGGACGAGGCGCTGAAGGGCCTCTACGCCAAGGTCGTCAAGGCCCTGGCCGACTTCGACAAGTGGTCGATCCGCCACGTCCGCCGCGAGGACAACGCCGCCGCGGATGAGCTGGTCAACGCGACGCTGGACGCCGATTCATAGCCACTGAGCAGGGCTATACTGGCCGCTCGACGCGGCTGTAGCTCAGTTGGCTAGAGCGTCTGCTTGCCATGCAGAAGGTCGTGGGTTCGAATCCCATCAGCCGCTCTCCGCATAGGCAAGCCGTTTGTGCGGTTTCGAGACGCGAGCCTGAACGCCGGTCAAACCAAAACACATTGGCTAGCGGATACCTCGACGCTGCGCTCCACCCATGGTTCGCCGCTTGGCCCATAGCGAGGCGCATTGTGAGAACACCTCGATCCGGGCAACCAACGCCTGCCCGTGGAGCTGCTGCTTCGAGCTCGGCTCTACACCCGCGAGAGCGTGACACCGCGGACCATCAGCCGGAAACCATCGCTGCGCAGCGCGCGTAGACGACCCTCTTGTCCCGCACGACCCCGACGAGCGCAAGCGGCACACCGCGCTCAGCGCCGCTCGCCCGTCCCCGCGCCCGCACCCGGCCGGTCGCAACCACCTGCTCTCCGGCACCCCGAATCTCATCGACCTCGAAGCGCACCTCCTCCCACTCCGCGGCCATCTCGGCCACAAACCGGCGCAGCCCGTCGTGGCCGTGATAGGCACGCCCCTTCGACTGAGCGCGCAGGGGATGGAACTCCGCCCGCTCGTCCCAGGTGCCGATCCAGGCGTCAAAGTCGCCGCGGTTCCATGCCTCGATGGCCCCGCGCACGATCTCGATGCTTTCCTGCGCCATCGCCTATTC
>JBOGZH010000214.1:0-4924 GCA_050697095.1 Solirubrobacterales bacterium | reverse complement strand
GCCTGGCCCCCCGCGGACAGCGTCGCGCCCAGCTGGGCCGGCCGCAGGAATGACATCGACAGCTCGGCGGTGGTGTACGGCGTCGCGAGTGGAAGCTCGGTCTGGATCGAGCAGCCGAATGCGATGTCGGCGACGATCGCAAGCGTCCCTCCGCCGATCGCGCCCGCGGAGTTGAGCAGCCAGCCAGAGGCGGGCATGCTCGCGCCCGCGGTTCCCGAGCCGATCTCGGCGATCACCGCCCCGGTCAAGCGGCTCAGCGGCGGGGTCGGCGCGCGTCCGCGCGCCCACGAGTCCAGCCGCTCGCGACCGTTCAAGCCGAGCAGGCGCGGATCGGGGTAGCCGCCCCTCGGCTCCTCTTCCCAGATCCGGCTCCCGGTCGTTGCGCTCACGCTCAGAACCTACAGCCGGCGGTGTCTGAGCCGTCCCTAGAATCGGACGGGTGAGGGTCCTGATCACGAACGACGACGGAATCCAGGCCGAGGGCCTGCAGGCGCTGAGGCGTGCCCTCGGGGCGCAGGGGGACCTCGACGTGCACGTGATCGCGCCGGACTCGAACCGCAGCGCGACCGCGCGCAGCATCACCACGCGCTCCCCGCTGTGGGTCGAGGAGGTGTCCTTCGACGATGGGACCATCGGCTTCGCGACCGACGGCACCCCGGTGGACTGCGTTCGCTTCGCCGATCTGGGGCTGCTGGGGGACAGGCCCGAGCTGATCGTCTCGGGGATCAACCACGGCTCGAACCTCGGTGACGACATCACCTATTCGGGGACCGTTGCGGCCGCGCTGGAGGGAATCGTGCTCGGGATCCCGGCGATCGCGATCTCCCAGCAGTCGGCGGGGCGGGAGATGGACTTCCGGCTCGGTCGCAGCTTCGACTTCGCAGTCGCCGCGTCGCTCGCCGGCGAGATCGTCGGGGCGATCGCGGCGGAAGGGCCCCCGGCTGGGACCCTGATCAACGTCAACTGCCCCTCGGGCGAGGTGGCGGGAATCGAGGTCACGCGGCTGGGCAAGCGCCTCTACGACGACGAGCTGCGGCTGGTCGAGGAGGACAAGGGCGGCAGGCGCCGGTACGAGATCTACGGCTTCGAGCCCTCGTTCGAGGACGAGGAGGGAACCGATCTCGCCGCGGTCGCGCGGGGAAGGGTCTCGATCACCCCGGTCCACTTCGATCTCACCCACGTGGAGGGCCTGGAGCGCCTCCGGGGGTGGAACCTGGGCGCGATGCTGGAGGCCGCGACGGCGGACGCGGCGCCGCGGGGTTGAGCGCCGCTCGAAAAGGAGCCTCGGCGGGTCCCGAGGCCCGCGTTCGCGACCTGCGGCGCGAGATCGCCGGGCACGACCACCGCTACTACGTCCTCGACGATCCCGAGGTCTCCGACGAGGAGTACGACAAGCTCCTCGACGAGCTGCGGCGGCTCGAGGAGGACAACCCCGAGCTGCGCACGCCGGACTCGCCGACCCAGCGGGTCGGTGGACGCCCGCTGGAGAAGTTCGAGCAGGTGCGCCACCGCGAGCCGATGCTCTCGCTCGGCACCGTGCGCGGGCCGGAGGAGTTCCGCGCCTGGGAGAAGCGCCTCCACAACCGCCTCCGCCAGCTCGACATCGAGCCGGGCGAGCTGCGGTTCGTCTCCGAGCCGAAGATCGACGGACTGGCGATCTCGCTCACCTACGAGGACGGGGTGTTCACACGAGGGGCGACGCGCGGGAACGGGGTGGTCGGGGAGGACGTGACCCAGAACCTGAGGACGATCAAGGCGCTACCGCTGCGGATCGACGACCCCCCCGAGCTGGTGGAGGTGCGCGGCGAGGTCTACCTGCCCCGCTCGGCGTTCGAGGAGCTCAACGAGGCGCGCGCGGCGGCGGGTGAGGCGGCGTTCGCGAACCCTCGCAACGCCGCCGCCGGCGCGATCCGCCAGCTCGACCCCGAGATCACGGCCGCGCGCCCGCTGTCGATCTGGTGCTACGGGCTCGCGGCCCAGCGCGGGGTCGAGGTGCGCACCCATGCCGATGAGCTCGAGTGGCTGCGAGATCGTGGCTTCAGGGTCAACGCCGACGCCGCGGTTCACGAGACCGCGGACGACGTCGCCGAACGGAGCGGGTGGTGGGAGCAGCGGCGCGAGGGGCTGGACTTCGAGATCGACGGCGTGGTGATCAAGGTCGATCAGCGCGCGCTGTGGCGGGAGCTGGGCGTCGCCGGGCGCGAGCCCCGGTGGGCCGTCGCGTGGAAGTTCCCCCCGATCACCGCGACCACGAAGCTGAACCGGGTGGTGTGGAACGTGGGGCGAACCGGGCGCCTGCTCCCCTTCGCGATGCTCGAGCCCGTCCACGTCGGCGGCGTGACCGTCTCGACCGCGACGCTGCACAACGAGGAGGACCTGGCGCGCAAGGACGTCCGCGAGGCCGACGAGGTCGTTGTGACGCGCGCCGGGGACGTGATCCCGCAGGTGATCTCTCCGCTCGTGCAGCGCCGGAAGGGCAAGCGGCTGCGAAAGGCGCGGCCGCCGAAGAAGTGCCCGATGTGCGGGACGCCGACGGTGAAGCCCGAGGATTCGGTGTGGACCATATGTCCGAATCGCCGCGGCTGCCCCGGGCAGACGTTCCAGCTCGTGAAGCACTTCCGAGGCGCGATGGACATCGAAGGCCTTGGGGAAAAGAACGCGGAGCGTTTCCTGTCCGAGGGGCTGATCGGCGACCCGGCCGACATCTACGACCTCACAGCGGAGCGGATCGCCGAGCTCGACGGGTTCGGCGAGGTCTCGGCGCGGAACCTGGTCGAGGAGATCGAGCGCTCGAAGGAGCGGCCGTTCGGGATCGTGCTCTACGCGCTGGGGCTGCCGGGGATCGGCTACGTGAACGCGAACGCGCTCGCCGAGCACTTCGGCTCGATCGACGCCCTGCTGGACGCCGACCCCGAGCAGATCACCGAGGTCGAGGGGATCGGGCCCGTGCTTGCCGAGCAGCTGAGGGAGGAGCTCTCCGAGGAGGCGGTGCTCGAGCTGATCCGCCGCCTGCGCGAGCGTGGGCTGCGAGTCGAGCTTTCCGAGGCCGAGCGCCGGGCCGAAGGCGGCCCGCTGGAGGGCAAGACCTTCGTGCTCACGGGCACGCTCCCCGACCTGACCCGCGAGGAGGCGACGGCGCTGATCAAGCGCGCCGGAGGGAAGGTCACGGGCTCGGTGTCGAATAAGACCGACTACGTCGTCGCCGGCGACGATCCCGGCTCCAAGTTCGTCAAGGCGCGGGAGCTGGGGACGGAGATCCTCGATGAGGACGGGCTCCTAGAGCTCTTTAGCTCGTAAGCGGCTTTGCCGCTTACGAGGATGAAGCGGCTCTGGCCATCGCGGCCGCTTCCTCGGGCCGCGGGAGGACGTTCACGGGTCCCTCGAGCCACACACGGACCCGGTCTCCCGGGTGCCAGGCGGGAAAGCCGGAGCGACGGCTGCGGATCCGCAGCCCGGAGGGGAGCTCGACCTGGACCAGCTGATCGTGCCCGTAGAACTCGCGTGCGACCACGACCCCCTCGTGCTCATCCCCGCGCGGCCCCGGACCGGCGCTGAGCTGCACGGCCTCGGGCCGCACGATCACCTCGGCCGGGCCCTCGAATCCCGGGCTCATCGTGATCCGAGCGAGCTCGCACTCCACCCAGCCCCGCCCCACCGTGGCCGGCAGGACGTCGGCGTCCCCGAGGAAGTCGGCCACCCAGCGGCTCGCGGGTCGTCCGTAGACCTCCTCGGGAGTGCCCAGCTGCTCGATTCGCCCCGACCTCATCACGGCGACCGCGTCAGCGATGCTGAGCGCCTCCTCCTGGTCATGTGTGACGAACACCGAGGTGACGCCCGCCTCGAGGAGGATCGCTCGTACCTCCCGGCGCATCCTGCCGCGCAGACCGGCGTCGAGGTTGGAGAACGGCTCGTCGAGAAGAATCACGTCCGGGTTCGCCGCCAGGGCCCTCGCCAGCGCGACCCGCTGCTGCTGGCCGCCGGAGAGCTCGTGCGGATAGCGATCCCCCAGCGCTGCCAGCCCCACGAGCGCGAGGACCTCGCCGACGCGCTCACGCGAGCCGCCTCGCCCGAGAGCGTAAGCGACGTTCCCCGCCACGTCGTAGTGGGGAAAGAGCGCATAGTCCTGGAACACGATCCCGATCCGTCGTCGCTCCGGCGCGACGAAGGCATCCGGGCCCGCGAGCACGCGCCCGCCAACCTCGATCGTGCCCTCGTCGGGGCGCTCGAAGCCTCCGACCAGACGCAGGAGAGTTGTCTTGCCGCAACCGCTTGGGCCCAGCAGGGCCGTGATCCCACCCGGCTCCGCCTCGAGATCGAAACCATCGACCGCGCGCACCGGACCGAAGGACTTTCGCACCCCTTTGCAGGAGATTGCGCTCATCGTCCCGATATGTTGACGGTCGCGCTCGGGCGCGAGCCCCTCACTCGCGGGCGGTCAGCATGTAGAGGGGGATCGCGGAGATCGCCAGCAGCACGAGCGAGGGCACCGCCCCGCGCTCGAAGAAGCCCACGCTGGTCGCCTTCCAGATCTCGGTCGCGAGGGTCTCGAAGCCGATCGGGGCGAGGATCAGGGTTGCCGGCAGCTCCTTGACGGCGGTCAGGAACACGAGGGCACCACCCGCCAGCATCCCGCTCGCCGTGAGCGGCGCCGTGATCGTTCGCAGCACCCCCAGCGGCGTGCGCCCGAGGCTGCGTGCGGCCTCCTCCACCCGCGGGGAGACCTGGAGCAGGGCGGACCGCGTCACCCCGGCCGCGAGGGGAAAGAACAGGACCACGAACGCGAACACGAGCATCGCGAGCGTCTGGTAGAGGCCGATCGCCACCCTCGTCCCGAAGAAGACGAGCGCCAGCGCGACGACGATCCCGGGGAGCGCGTAGCCCGTGTAGCTGAGGCGCTCGATCCCCCGCGACACGGGGCTCGGGA
>JBOGZH010000213.1:0-2210 GCA_050697095.1 Solirubrobacterales bacterium | reverse complement strand
AGCCGCCGTGGATCTGCACCGCCTCCTCGCTCGCACGCACGGCCAGCCGACCAGTCTTGAGCTTCGCCTGCGCGGCGACCAGGGTGAACGGCTCGCCGAGGTCCTTGAGGATCGCCGCCTTGTAGGTCAGCAGGCGGGCCGCCTCGATCTCGGCCGAGATGTCGGCGAGCTTGGCCTGGATCGCCTGGTACTTGGAGATCGGCTGGCCGAAGGCGCGGCGCTCCTTCGCGTAGGCGAGCGCCTCGTCGAGCGCCCCCTGGGCAAGGCCCACGCCCATCGCGGAGACCCCGATCCGGCCCCCATCGAGGATGTGGAGGAAGTTCTTGAACCCATCGCCGCGGCGGCCGAGCAGGTTCGACTCGGGCACGCGGCAGCCCTCGAATGACAGCGGACGGGTGTCGGACGCGTTCCAGCCCATCTTCCGGTACGGCTCCCCCTGGGTGTAGCCGGGCGTCCCGTTGGGGACGATGATGTTGGAGATCTCCCTGCGGCCGTTGTCCTCGCCGGTCAGCGCCGTGATCGTCACGCAGCCGGAGATCTCGGTGCCGGCGTTGGTGATGAACTGCTTCGCGCCGTCGATCACCCACTCGCCGGCCTGCGGCCGCGCCCGGGTCCTCGTGTTCCCGGCGTCAGACCCCGCCTCCGGCTCGGTGAGACCGAAGGCGGCCAGCCGGCGCCCGCTGCACAGCTCGGGGAGCCACTCGTCCTTCTGTTCGCCCGTGCCCCACAGGTGGATCGGCATCGTGCCGAGCGAGGTGTGCGCCGCGAGGGTGATCGCGACGGAGGAGTCCACGCGGGTCAGCTCCTCGACCGCGAGGGTGTAGGCCAGGGTGTCGGCGCCCCCGCCCCCGAACTCCTCCGGGAACGGGATCCCCATCAGCCCCAGCTCGCCCAGCTTCGCGACGATCTCGTACGGGAACCGCTTCTCGCGGTCGAGCTCCTCGGCGATGGGGGCGACTTCCTCGCGGGCGAACTCCCGCACCGTACGTTGGAGCAGCCGCTGCTCGTCGTTGAGATCGAACTCCACGGCGCCGGAGCTTAGGGTGCGCCCGCCGCCAGCTCGACGAGGAGCCGGACCCCGTATCCCGTGGCGCCGTTGCCGACGTACTCGCGTCCCACGTCCCAGGCGGTCCCGGCGATGTCGAGGTGGACCCAGGGGACATCGTCGACGAACTCCTCCAGGAACGATGCCGCATAGATGGTCGACGCCTTCCGCTTCTCGGACGCGTTCACCAGGTCGGTGATCGTCCCCTTCGTCAGGTCCTTGTACTCCGGGTGTAGCGGGAGCCGCCACGTGAGCTCGCCGGTGCGCGCGCCCGCGGCCCGCACCCGCTCCGCCCACTCGTCGTCGTTCGAGATCAGCCCCGCATGTGTCGATCCGAGCGCGGTCAGCACGGCGCCGGTGAGCGTCGCGAGGTCGACGATCCGGTCCGCGCCCTGCTCGACGCACCAGCTGAGAGCGTCGGCGAGGATCAGCCGCCCCTCGGCGTCCGTGTTGATGATCTCGACCGTCTTCCCGTTGTGCTGCGTGATGATGTCGCCGGGCTTCGTCGCCGTTCCGCTGGGCATGTTCTCCGTCGAGGGGACCGCCGCGAGGACGTTCAACGGCAGGCCGAGCTCGGCGATCGCCGCGATCGCCTCCAGCACCGCCGCGCCCCCGGACATGTCCATCTTCATCTCGTTCATCTGGGCAGCCGGCTTGATCGAGATCCCCCCCGAGTCGAAGGTCACCGCCTTCCCGACGAGCGCCACCAGCTCGGAGCCCTCGGCGCCGCCCGCATAGCGCAGCACGATCAGGCGCGGCTCCTCCGGCGTTCCGCGAGAGACCGAGACCAGGCCGCCCATTCCCTGTCGCTCCATCTGCGCTCGGTCGAACAGCTCGACGGACGCGCGGTCGTCGCCGGCCGCGATCTCCTCGGCACGCTGCGCGAGGTAGGAGGGGGTGGCCACGTTCGAGGGCAGGTTCTGAAGCTCGCGGGCGCGGTTCTCGGCCTCCGATGCGACCCGGGCACGCTCAACGGCGGCCGAGAGCTCCCCGTCCGAGCCGAGCACCGTCAGGGCCTCGATCCGGGGCGGCGGGTCGTCGTCCTGCGGCGCCGTCTTGTAGCGGTCGAACCGGTACGCGGCGAGGATCGTCCCCTCGACGAGCGCCGCGGCGATCGCGCCCGGGTCGCCGCCACCGGGAGGGACCCACGCGAGCGTCCGGGCGC
>JBOGZH010000212.1:0-2183 GCA_050697095.1 Solirubrobacterales bacterium | reverse complement strand
CGCACTCGAAGGTCGGTGATCTCCACGGTGATCGCGCGGCGGTCCAGCTCTTCGTAGTCGTCTCCGCCCTCGACGCGGCGGTGGGCGTCGATCGGGCCGTGTGGGGTGTGAAAGCGAGCGAAGGCGCCCCAGCAACATCCGAGCCGCTCGACTTCGCCCGGGCTCCGGCCGCCGGGCAACCGCCATTCGGGATCGAGATCCGCGATCGCGCGGGCGAGCCGCGCGTAGTTGCCCTCGTCGGGGCGTACGAGTAGGTCGATGTTGGCGGTCAGGCGCGGGTAGCCGTGGGCGAAGACGGCGAACCCCCCGATCAGCAGGTACTCGACCGTGGCGGTCGAGGGCGTCGAGAATCGGACCGGCGTCGATGCCGGTGGCATCCGGTTGATCGTCCGGGTTCAACTCTCCGCATCCCGGACTGCGGTCCGGAGCTCGCGGGCGAGCTTGGAGCTGTTGAGCGCGCCGGCGAGCCGCTCCGAGGGCGAGCGGCGGAGCTGGTCGAGGACGAGGTCGCGATCGCCGCGGTAGGGGAGAGGGTTCAGCTCGACCGACGGCTCGAGGCCGAGGCAGGAGAGCAGGTACGCAAAGCGCTCGAACGAGGGCGACTCCGCGCCGCGCTCGATGCGGCTGATCGCCGACTGCGCGATTCCGGAGCGGCGCGCGAGGGCGCGCTGGCTGGCGCCCTGGCGCTCGCGGGCGGTGCGCAGAATCGGGCCGAGCTCGGTCATCCGAGTACGGATACGGTATCAGCTAGAGGGGGGCTCAGTCGCGGCCTGATTAGTCGGACTTGATAGTTAGCGACTTAGGTTTTATACTTCGCCGTGCAGTATTCCAAACACGACAAACGGAGGATTGAGAATGGCATTGGTTCGTTTTGACTCTGGGCGCGAGGTGGACTCGCTCCAGTCGGAGGTGGACCGCGTGTTCGACGCCCTCTTCGGGACCAGGCCCGGGAACGGCAACGGCGCCGCGCGGCGCTGGGTGCCCGCGATGGACCTGGCCGAGGACGGCGAGCACCTGGTGCTCCGGGCCGACCTGCCCGGGCTGACCGAGGACGACGTCGAGGTCGAGGTCAAGGACGGCGTGCTGACGGTCTCCGGTGAGCGCAAGGCGCAGGAGAAGAAGGAGGGCGAGGGCTTCTACCGCGTCGAGCGGGCCTTCGGCAGCTTCTCTCGCTCGCTGAGCCTCCCGAAGGGGATCGACGCCGAGAAGGTGAGCGCCGAGTTCGACAACGGCGTGCTCGAGGTCCGGATCCCGAAGCCGGAGGAGCACAAGCCGCACCGGGTCCAGATCGGCACGGCCGACGTCGAGGGCAAGGGCACCGAGAAGTAGGCGCCTGGCCACGCGAACGCCTTTCCAGCGGGCCCGCCGCCAGGGGGGCCCGCTTGCTGCTGCGGCATACCTGCGAGAGGCATACCTGCGATAGTGTCTGTGCATCACTTATCGGATCTGTTGCATGCCAGACGGGAGGAGAGCATGAGGAGAGCGCGTTCGGTGCGGTTCGGGATCGTGGCCCTGGTGGCGCTTGCCGCAATGGTCGCGGCGCCGGGCGCCGGCGCGAAGAAGAAGCCGAAGCTCGACCCGGACAAGGTCACCCCGGTGATCTTCGTCCACGGCGGGTCGGGGTCGGGGGCGCAGTTCGAGTCGCAGCAGATGCGCCTGACCAGCAATGGCTTTCCGCAGCGCTACATCTACGTCCTCGAGTACGACACGCTGACGTCGCTCGACGCGACGATCGACGAGGTCCACGCGAGCCTCGACGCCCTGATCGAACGGGTGAAGGCCGAGACGGGCAAGTCGCAGGTGGACGTGCTGGGGCACTCGCGGGGCACCACCGTGATGCACGAGTACCTCGCGAGCCCAGCGCGGGCGGCGAACGTGCGCCGCTACGTGAACATCGACGGCCGCACGAGCGACACACCTCCGGGCGGAGTGGAGACGCTCGCGATCTGGGCCGGGCTTCGAACGCTGGATCCGGGAGACGATGAAGTGAGAGAGATCGGGGGGGCACAGAACAAGACGATCCCGAACCAGACGCACGTCCTGGTGGCGACCTCGGTGCTGTAGTTCATGCCGATCTTCAAGTTCCTAGTCGGCAAGAAGCCGCAAACGACGAACATCAAGAAGGGCAAGGAGGAGGTCAAGATCGCCGGCCGGGCGGTGGTGTTCCCGCAGAACATCGCGCT
>JBOGZH010000211.1:0-9139 GCA_050697095.1 Solirubrobacterales bacterium | reverse complement strand
CCACCACCTCGCCCATCCGGTCTGCGCCGCCTTCCGTCACCAGCTCCGCCGGGTCCTCCCCGTCCGGCATCGCCGCCACCCGCAGCCTCATCCGCCGCGCGCCCGCCACCCGCTGAGCCCTGATCATCGCGTCCTCACCCGCCCGGTCGGCGTCCATCGCCAGCACCGCCTCCTCGGCGTGGCCCGACAGCAGCTTGAGCTGATCCGGCGTGATCGCCGTCCCCATCACCGCCACCGACTCCTCGATCCCCGCCTGGTGCAGGGCGAGCACGTCCGTGTAGCCCTCGACCACCACCGCCCTCCCCCGCTTCGCGATCGCCGCCCGCGCCCGGTCGATCCCGAACAGCGTGCGGCTCTTCTTGTACAGGTCGCCCTCCGGCGAGTTGAGGTACTTCGGCCCCTTCGCATCCTCCCCCAGCGAGCGCGCCCCGAACCCCAGCACCCTCCCCCGCGGATCGCGCACCGGGAACACGATCCGCTTCCGAAACCGGTCGTAGAACCCGCCCTTCTGGCCCTTCTGCACCAACCCGGCGGCGCGCATCTCCTCGACCGAGTACCCCGCCCGCTGGCCCCTCGTCATCACCTGGTCCCAGGCGCTCGGCGCGAACCCGACGCCGAACTCGCGCAGGACCTCCTCCCCCAGCCCCCGCCCGGCCAGGTACGTCCTCGCCTTCGCCGCCTTCGGCGACTCCCACAGGAAGCTGACGTAGAACGCCGCCGTCCGCTCCAGCAGCTCGGACATGCGAGCGCGGCGCCGGCGCGCCTCCTCGGCGCGCGGGTCCTCGCTCTCCCGCTCCACCTCCACCCCGTAGCGATCCCCCAGCCGCTCGACCGCCTCGGGGAACGAGAGGCCCTCCTTCTCCTCGACGAAGCGGAACACGTCTCCCCCCGCCTCGCACCCGAAGCAGTAATAGAGCTTCTCGCGCGGGTCGACCGAGAACGACGGCGTGCGCTCCTCGTGGAACGGGCACAGGCCGGTGAACCGCTCCCCGGCGCGCCGCAGGTCGGTGTGCGCGGAGACGATCTCGACCATGTCGGCCGCGGCCTTCACCCGCTCCACCGTCTCCGGAGAGAAGCGCGCCACTACAGCTTCGACTCCTCGGGCAGCGCGAGCCGCCGGAACGTCGCGATGCAATAGCGATCGGTCATTCCGGCCACATAGTCGGTCACCCGCTGGACGGCGTCGTCGCCCGGCCGCCCGTCCGGCACCTCGCCGGGGTGCTCGAGGTAATGATCGAACAGGCCGCGCAGCGTCCGGTGCACCCGCTCGTGCTCGCTGCGCGCCTCCGGCCCAAGGTACAACCGCTCGAACATGAACCTGCGAAGGCTCCCCATCGCGCCGCCGATCTCGTCGCTCTGCACGATGTCCCCCGCCTCCCGCGACGCCGCGACGATGTCGCGCACCAGCGTGTCGATCCGCCTCCCGCCCGTGTCGCCGAGCAACTCGATCTCGGCCGCCGGGAGATCGTCCGGCGCGATGATCCCCGCCCGAAGCGCGTCGTCGATGTCGTGGTTGATGTACGCGACGCGGTCCACCAGCCGCACGATCCTCCCCTCCAGCGTCGCCGGCTCCTCCGGCCCGGTGTGATTGAGGATCCCGTCTCGCACCGGCTCGGTCAGGTTCAGCCCCCGCCCGTCGCGCTCGAGCGCGTCGACCACCCGCAGCGAGTGGCGATTGTGGTGAAAGCGCCGCCCGGCATGCTCGCGCAGCGCCGCATCGAGCGCCTCCTCCCCTATGTGCCCGAACGGCGGGTGACCGAGGTCGTGTCCCAGGCCGACCGCCTCGGTGAGGTCCTCGTTCAACCCCAGCGCGCGCGCCACCGTGCGCGAGATCCCGCACGCCTCGATCGTGTGCGTGAGCCGCGTCCGGTAGTGGTCTCCCTCCGGGGCGATGAAGACCTGCGTCTTGTGCTTGAGGCGGCGGAACGCCTTCGAGTGCACGATCCGGTCGCGATCGCGCTGGAACGGCGTGCGCACCGGGCTGTCCTCCTCCGGCTCGCGCCGCACCGCCGGGTACGAGCGCGTCGCCCGATCCCACAGGTACTCCCGCTCCCACGCCTGAACGCGGCCGGCAAACGGGCCGCCCGCCGCCTCCGGGCCGGCGCCGGCACTCACCGAATCGCCGCTTGCGCCGCGGCGACGCGAGCGATCGGCACGCGGTAGGGCGAGCAACTCACGTAGTCCAGCCCCACCGAGTGAAAGAACGCGACACTGTCGGGGTCACCCCCGTGCTCCCCGCAGATCCCCAGCCGGAGCTCGGGGTTCGCGCCTCGTCCACGCTCCGCCGCCAATCGCACCAGCTGTCCGACCCCCTCCTCATCGATCGTCTCGAACGGGGTTGCCGGGATCAGTCTACGCGCCAGGTACTCGGGCAAGAAACTGCCCTCGGCATCGTCGCGGGACAGCCCCGAGACCATCTGGGTGAGGTCGTTGGTGCCGAAGCTGAAGAAGTCCGCGCGAGCGGCGAGCCGCTCCGCGATCAGGCACGCCCTCGGCACCTCGATCATCGTCCCGACCGCGAACTCCGCCGAGCTCGCCGACTCGCTCACGATCGCCTCCACCACCTCGCCCACGCTCGAGCGCAGCGCCTCCATCTCGCCCTCGAACGCGATCAGGGGCAGCATGATCTCCACCTCGGGTGCCTCCGCCGCCTCGCCCACGGCAAGCGCAGCCTCGACGATCGCCCTCACCTGCATCTCGTAGAGCGGCCAGAAGAGGATTCCCAGCCGGGCGCCGCGCAGGCCGAGCATCGGGTTCGCCTCCTCGAGCTCCGCGGCGACGACCAGCCGGTCGCGCGCCTCTTGGGCCTCGTCGTCGCGCCCCTCGGCCAGCATGCGCTCCGCCTCCGCCTCGAAGTGCTCCACGGGAAGGAACTCGTGCAGGGGCGGGTCGAGGAGGCGGATCGTCACAGGATGGGGCGCCATCGCTTCGAAGATCCCCTCGAAGTCGGCCCGCTGGAGCTTCCCGAGGGCTTCCAGCGCGTCATGGAAGCCGCGCTCCGCCTCGACGTCCACATCCGCCGGCCTGTCCCCCACGCGCGCCGCGACCCGCGCCCGGCGCCACCGCTCGGCCGCGATGAACATGTCCTTGACGAGCCCGTCGCGGTCCTCGCCGAAGAACATGTGCTCGGTCCGGCACAGACCGATGCCCTCCGCGCCGAACGAGCTCGCACGCGCCGCGTCCCGCGGGTTGTCCGCGTTCGCCCGCACGCCCAAGCGCCGGCACTCGTCCGCCCACGCCAGGATCTCGTCGAAGTCCTCCCCGATCTCCGGGCTGACCAGCGGCACGTCATCCAGCGTCACCGCCCCCGTCGAGCCGTCGATCCCGATCAGGGCGCCGGCCGACAGCTCCGCCCCGTCGACCCGCATCACGCCCCTCTCCAGGTCGATCTCGACGGAGGACGCCCCGGCTACGCAGGGGCGGCCCATCCCGCGCGCGACCAGCGCGGCGTGGGAGGACTTTCCACCCTCCGAGGTCAGGATCCCGCTCGCGGCGTGGAAGCCGGCGACGTCATCCGCCTCGGTGAAGGGGCGGACCAGGATCACCGCCTCGCCGTCTCCCCCCCTTCTCATCGCCTCCGCCGCGCTGAACACGATCGCCCCCTTGGCCGCTCCCGGCGAGGCCGGCACCCCGCGCGCCACGACGTCGTAGCGCGTCTCGGGATCGAAGGTGGGATGCAGCAGCGCCTCGAGCGCTCCCGCGTCGATCGTCATCAGCGCCTCGGTGCGGCCCAGCAGGCCCTCCTCGACGGCGTCGCGGGCGAACCGCACGGCCGCCTGCGCGGGGCGCTTCGCGTTGCGGGTCTGGAGCACGTACAGGCGGCCCTCCTCGACCGTGAACTCGACGTCCTGCATGTCGCCGTAGTGCCTCTCGAGCGTCGCGAGGATCTCGATCAGCTCCGCATGCACCTCGGGCATGCGCGCCGCGAGGCCGGCGAGGTCCTCTGTGTTGCGGATCCCCGCGACCACGTCCTCGCCCTGCGCATTGACAAGGAAGTCCCCGGAGGGCTCGGGCGCCCCCGTGCTCTCGTCGCGGGAGAACGCGACGCCCGACCCCGAGTCCTCACCCCGGTTGCCGAACACCATCTGCTGGACGTTCACCGCCGTCCCCCACTCGTCGGGAATCCGGTTGATCCGCCGATAGTCGCGCGCCCGCTCGCCGTTCCACGAGTCGAACACCGCCCGGATCGCCTCCCGCAGCTGCTCGCCGGGCTCCTGGGCGAGCTCGTGGCCGACGTCCTCGGCGAATATCTCCTTGAAGCGCTCGGTGAGCCGCTTCAGATCATCGGCGTCGAGCCCCGTGTCCTCCGCGACGCCCTTCGTGTCCCTCGCCTCCCGAAGCGCGGACTCGAATCGCTCCGGCTCGACGCCGTGCACGACGTCGCCGGACATCTGCACCAGGCGCCGGTAGGAGTCCCACGCGAAGCGCGCGCTTCCCGTTCGCCGCGCCAGCCCCTCGACCGAGGCGTCGTTGAGGCCGAGGTTGAGGATGCTGTCGAGCATCCCGGGCATCGACGCCCGCGCGCCGGAGCGAACCGAGACCAGGAGCGGGTCCTCGGAGTCGCCGAGCCGCCTCGTCGCCGTCTCCTCGAGCCACTGGACCGCCTCGGCGATCTGGTCTTCCAGCCCCTCGGGGAACGCCGCGCCCCGCATGTAGGCGACGCACGCCGCCGTCGTGATCGTGAACCCGGGCGGCACCCGCCCGGCGCCCAGCACCCGCGTCATCTCCGCGAGGTTGGCGCCCTTGCCTCCCAGCAGCTCGCGCATCTCGCGCGAGCCCTGCTCGAAGCGGTAGACGTAGTCGGCGTCGCGCGACAAGGCCGGCGATCAGGCCGTGACCGGAGTCCGGCCCGCGACCACGCCGTCGTCGTGAAGGCGCCCGATCTCCGGCTCGCTCAGGCCCAGGACGTCGGCCAGGATCTCCGCGGTGTGCTCGCCGAGCTGCGGCGCACGGCGAACCGGCACCCGCTCCACCTCGCCGAAGTGAAGCGGCGAGCCGGGCATCAGGTAGGTGCCCACCCCGGGCTGCTCGACCTCCTCGAAGATCGGGTTGTCGGGCGAGCAGCGCGGGTCGTGCTCGACCAGCTCCCGGAACGTCTGGTAGGGCCCCCAGCACACCCGGTGGGCGTCGAAGACCTCGCGGATCTCCTCGAGCGTGCGGGTGATCGTCCACGGCTTCAGCACAGCGCCGATGATCTCACGCACGGCGTAGCGATCGCCCTCCCTGGTCAGATCGACGTCCATCACGCTCTCGATCGTCTCGACCGCCTTGTGCGTCCCCGTCGCCTCGACCAGCGCGTTCCACTGCTGGAGCGTCAGCGCGACGATCATGATCCGGCGCCCCTCCTTGGTCGCGAAGTCGCGGCCGAACGCCCCGTACAGGTAGTTGCCGTCCTTGTGGCGCTCCCGCTTGCACACCTGCGCCTCGGCGATCTTGCCGAGATTCCCCACCATCGCCATCGCCACGTCGGCCAGCGCCACCCTGACGAGCTGGCCCTCCCCCGTCATTCGCCGGTGGCGCTCGGCGGCGAGAAGCCCCGTCGCCGAGAGCGTCCCGGTGATCCCGTCCCACGCCGGCAGAAGGTGGTTGAACGGAACCGAGAGGTTGCGCGGGCCGGTCGCCCATGGGAAGCCGGTGGCCGGATTGACGGTGTAGTCGACCGCCGAGGAGCCGTCGTGGTTGCCGGTGATGCTGACCATGATCAGATCGCGGCGGCGCTCGGAGAGCGCCTCGTAGTCCATCCATCCCCGCGCCGGGAAGTTCGTGAGGAAGATCCCGCCGTCGGGACCGGGCGCGGCGACCAGCTCCGTGAGCAGCTCCTTGCCGCGCGGCGAGCGCATGTCGATCTGGATCGAGCGCTTGCCCTTGTTCATTCCCGCCCAGAACAGGCTCACGCCGTCCTCGGTCACCGGCCACCGGTTGCGGTCCAGCCCGCCCCCGATCGGGTCGAACCGGATCACGTCGGCGCCGAGCTGGGCGAGCGTCATCCCGCCGAGCGGCGCGGCGACGTATGCGGAGCCCTCCACGACCCGCAGCCCCTTGAGGATCCCGCTAATCGGAGCCCCCCTCCCGGCGCGCGGGCACGACGCCGACGAAGCGCCAGTCGAGCACGGGGACCGGCCCGTCCTCCTCCCCGCGATCGGCGTCGACCGCCGCCCGCAGGTCGACGAGGTCGGCGTCCAGCGCCTCGAGCGGGTGCACTCCCTCAACCGTCAGCTCGGTGCCCAGGACGTCTCCCTCGAACACCGGCCCGGGGTGATCGCAGCTCCGCCACGCGACGATCGTCGCGAGCCGGGGCAGCGCCCTGGCGGCGTGCGCCGCCGCGACCGAGATCGTGTGGCCACCGTACACGAGCCGGCGACCGTGCAGGCTGCCGCCGGCATCGGTGTGCGCGCGGGCGACGTTGAGGGTGAGGCGGGCCAGCTCGGGCGCGGCGGTGACCGTGTCGCGCCCCTCCATCTCGAACACCGCGCCAGGCTCGAGGGGCGGCGATCCGTCCCCCCTCCCCCGGTCGCGCAGAAGCTCGTACCCCCACCCGCCCGGGACCGCGCTCTCCACGGCGCCCATGTCGAGCTCCTCGGGGATGTCCTCGAACCGATCGGCGTGGCCGGTCCTCGTGTCGGGGTCGCGGAGCGGGATCATCGGGCAGCGCCAGAAGTCGAGCACCGGCTCCTCGCGCTGGTTCGTGGTGCGTATCCGCAGCGCGACGAGCCCGCTCGCCGTACCGTCGGGCCGGGGACGGTTCTGCTTCAGGCCAACCACCTCCGTGCGCGTGCTCAGCGTGTCGCCGATGAACACCGGCCGCAGGAGAATCAGGCCTCGGTAGAAGAGGTTGCCCAGCACGCGCTGGGTCGGCCCGGTGGACTGGCCGATCGCCACGTCGCAGACCAGGTTCGGGTGCGCGAGCGGCTCGTCCCGCCCAGTGACCGCCCGGCTCAGCTCCGAGTCCAGCGGCAGACGCAGCCGGTCCCCCGTCAGCGCCTGATGAACCGTGGCGTGCCCCGATGTGAGCGTGAGCGCGGGAGCGTCCTCGAAGACCTGCCCGTTCTCGAGATCCTCGAAATACGGGCCGCCGACCTTCAGCCTCTGCTGGGTCCTCACGGCACCTCGCTCCTCCCGTGCCCGGGTGAGTGAAAAGGGTAGACAAATTTGTACGCTCGCGCCAGTGGCGCCGCTGCGCTTATCGTTCGCCGGATGAGAGCCCGCCGCTCGTGCATCACGGTCCCCGCGGCCAGCGCGAAGATGCTCGGCAAGGCCCCGGCGCTACCCGCCGACGAGGTGGTCCTCGACCTCGAGGACTCCGTCCCCCCCGAGGGAAAGGATCGGGCGCGCGACGCGGCGGTCGCCGCGCTCGGGCAGGGCGGCTGGATCGCCGCGACGGTGAGCGTGCGGATCAACGGCGTGGGCACGCCGTGGTGCGAGCGCGACGTCGCCGCGCTGGTGGAGGCTCCCGGCGAGCTCGACTGCCTCGTGGTCCCGAAGGCCGAGCACGCCGATCAGATCGCCTTGGTCGACCGGCTCGCGGGCGGAACCGAGCAGGAGGCGAAGCTCGAGCGCCGGATCGGCCTCGAGGCCCTGATAGAGACGGCGCAGGGGCTGCGCGCGGTCCACGAGATCGCCGAGTCCTCGCAGCGCCTCGAGGCCCTGATCCTCGGCCCTGCCGACCTCGCCGCCTCGCTCGGCTACCCGCCCCTCGAGGAGGACCCCGGCGGAGGCGAGCGCTGGGACTTCGCGCGGGGCACCATCCTGGTCGGAGCGCGCGCCAGCGGGCTCCAGGCGATCGACGGCCCCCACCTTCAGATCGACGACCTCGAGGGGCTGCGGAGATCCGCCTCGCGCGCGCGCGCGCTCGGATACGACGGCAAGTGGGCGCTGCATCCCTCTCAGATCGAGCCGCTGAACGCGCGCTTCGCGCCGAGCGCCGAGGAGGTTGACCGGGCCCGGGGGATCGTCGACGCCCTCGGCGGGGAACCCGACCGCGGCGCGATCCTGCTCGACGGCGAGATGATCGACGAGGCGAGCCGCAAGCGCGCCGAGCACCTGCTGGCGCGCTCGCGCGCCGCCGGCGGCTCCCAGGGCTGACGGAGCGCGCGAGCGAATAGGCTCCGTCCGTGCCGGAGACCGCGCTCGTCACAGGCGCCTCGTCGGGGATCGGGGAGCAGTTCGCCCGCCAGCTCTCCGCGCGCGGGCACGTGCTGATCCTCGTCGCCCGCCGCCGCGACCGCCTCGAGAAGCTCGCCGACGAGCTTCCGGACGCCCACGTGGTTCCCTGCGACCTCGCCACCGAGGCCGACTCGCTCGCCGGCACCGTCGCCGAGCTGGGCCTCGAGGTCGACCTGCTCGTCAACAACGCCGGGTTCGGCACCCACGGCCGCTACTGGGAGCTGGCCGCGGATCGCGAGGCGGAGATGGTGCGGCTCAACTGCGAGGCGGTCCTCACCCTCACCGGCGCCTTCCTGCCGGCGATGGTCGAGCGCAGGCGCGGCGGGGTGATCATCGTCGCCTCCACCGCCGGCATGCAGCCGCTCCCCTACGAGGCGACCTACAGCGCGAGCAAGGCCTTCGCGCTCACCTTCAGCGAGGCCCTGCACGCCGAGCTCCGCGGCACGGGGGTCCGCTGCCTCGCGGTCAACCCCGGCCCGGTGCCGACCGAGTGGCAGGAGGTGGCGGGCTACGACCCAAGCATGGGGCTACCGGGAAAGATCTCCGCGGAGCAGTGCGTGCGCGAGGCGCTCGCCGCCTACGACCGCGACGCCCGGTCGATCATCCCCGGCCGCACCTTCCGCTGGCTCATGCGGGCCGGAAATCTCGGTCCACGCCCGGTCCAGCTCCGCATCATGGAGCGCATGTATCGGCCGCCCCCCGACTGAGCGGCCCGCCCGCGCGGATCAGGCGGCGGCCCGGAGCCGCACGTGAGCGTGGTGCTCGAGCGTGTCGTGGATCGCACGCTCGACCTGTCGCAACGCCCCCTGGGAGGCACCGGGGGAGTCGCTGAGGGGGCGCGCCAGCGCCTCCACCATGAACCCGTGCGCCTCCGCCGAGAGGGGAAAGCCGCTGCCCTCGCACGCGAGGCAGACCACGCCGCCGGCCGCCCCGGAGAAGGCGCCGGGCGCATCGGCCTCGCCGCATCGGGCGCAGG